>JANNWE010000653.1:0-3599 GCA_031414675.1 Cytophagaceae bacterium | reverse complement strand
TATTTGACCAAATTCAAAAAGGGGACTATGTTTTTATTCAATTTGGACATAACGACCAAAAAATATCTGATACAAGTAAATATACCTTACCAAGGTTAGATTATAAGACGAATCTCCAAAGGTATATTGATGAAACTAGATTAAAGGGTGGAATCCCTGTTTTACTAACCCCGGTAATGCGAAGGAAATTTAATTCGGAGGGTAGGTTTGAAGATCAGCATGGTGATTATCCAATTGTGGTTAGAGAATTAGCTTTGAAAAATAAAGTTGAGTTGATTGACATGCATCTTTTAAGTCAAAGGGTCATTGAAGAGCATGGAATAGAATCTTCAAAAGATATTTTCATGAATTTTGCAGGAGGTATATATCCCAAATTTAAAGAGCCCAAAGAAGATAATACGCACTTTTCACCGTATGGAGCCAGGATAATGGCATCTTTAGTTGCCAATGACATTCAACGTCAAGGAATGAACCTTCAAAATCGGCTTAAAAAATCAGTGTATCCAAATACTTTTGAATTTCAGCTTCCTAAAATAAATCAGCCAAGTTTTAAAAAAGATACGTTTAATATTTTAAAATTTATGGCCGTATCGGATGGAAGAACTGTCAACACTAAAGCTATCAATCAAGCTATAGAAAGTGCATTTAACAATGGTGGAGGCACGGTTTTGATTCCATCTGGCTTATGGATTACCGGGCCAATCGTATTAAAAAGTAATGTAAATTTGCATTTGTCAGATGGCACCTTGCTTCAATTTAGTGATAATAAAGATGATTATCCAGTGGTGGAAACTACTTGGGAAGGGAAAGCCGCTTTTCGATGCCAAGCCCCTATTTGGGGATGGAATCTTACTCATATTGCTATTACAGGAAAAGGAACAATAGATGGTGCTGGACAAGTTTGGAAGCACGTAAAAAAATCTAAACTTACTGAAACACAATGGAAAACTTTGATTAACTCGGGCGGTGTGCTAAATGAGAAAAAGGATACTTGGTATCCTTCTGAAACTTCAAAATATGGAAATGAAAATAGCACATGGACCAATCAAAAAACAGAAGGAAAAACAATTGACGATTATAAAAAAATAAGAGATTTTTTAAGACCTAATATGGTAAGTCTTACTAATTGTAAAAATATATTAATAGAAGGAGTAACGTTTTTAAATTCACCTGCATGGACTTTGCATCCTTTAATGTGTAGCCAAATTACCCTAAGAAATGTGAATGTAAAAAACCCTTGGTTTGGACAAAATAACGATGCTTTAGATTTAGAATCCTGTAACAATGCTCTTGTAGAAGGCTGTACCTTCGATACTGGAGATGATGCAATTTGTATTAAATCTGGGAAAGACGAAGAAGGAAGATTAAGGGCTAAACCTTCTAAAGATATTATAATAAGAAACAACACCGTGTTTCATGGCCATGGAGGTTTTGTAATAGGGAGTGAGATGTCTGGGGGCGTAAATAATCTTTTCGTAAACAATTGCAACTTTTTAGGTACAGATATTGGATTGAGATTTAAAACAAAAAGAGATAGAGGCGGGGTGGTAGAGAATATTTTTATTTCAGATATAAATATGAATAATATTCCGGGAGAGGCCATACTTTTTGATATGTATTATGAAGCTAAAGACCCTGTAGCATTGGTGGGCGAAGAAAATAAATTGCCAATAATTAAAGCAGAGCCTTTGAATGAAGGTACGCCATCTTTTAGATCTTTTTTTTTAGAAAACATAAAATGTAATGGAGCGGAAACCGCCATTATGCTTCGAGGATTGCCTGAATTAAACATAAAAGACATTTCTATTAAAAACAGCAATTTCTCCTCTCATAAAGGTTTAATATGTATAGAAGCAGAAAATATTTCTTTAGAGAACGTAGGATTGTTTACCATAGATAAAACAGTTTTACAAATCCAAAATAGTAAAAATATAAGTTTTGATGCCTTAGATTACAAAAAAAAGAATAAAATCTTTTTGGAATTAAATGGAGAAAATTCAGCGAATATCAGTTTTAAAAATACTAGTATTGAAAATATAAATTCAGCTTTTGTATTTAAATCAGGAGCTGATAAAAAGAGCATAATTTTTAACAAGTAAAAATAAGAGATGCATACATTAATTGAAGACTCTGATGTGGAATGGCTAGAATTGGGAGGTGGAATAAAGCGAAAAGTAATGGCCTATAACGACCAAATGATGGTGGTAAAAGTAGCATTTGAAGCTGGCGGAATAGGGGAATTGCACAGCCATCCACACACCCAAGCTAGTTTTGTTGCCAGTGGAAAATTTGATATTACAATAGACTCTACTACTAAGATGTTAAAAGGGGGTGATGTATATTTTGTTCCAAGTGGTCTGGTTCATGGGGCTATATGTTTAGAAGATGGAGAGCTAATAGATGTATTTCATCCATTTAGAGAAGATTTTATTTCTTAATATTCAATAAATAATATGAAAAAAGCAAGTTTGTTTTTAGGTGTTATAATTTTTTTTATTCTAAAAAATGCTACTGCTCAGAAGCCATATTCTGAACAAATGACAGAATCTTTTATGTCTTGGTATCCTGATTCTATAGTAGTAAAACCAAGGGTTTTATCTACTTGGGATTATGAGCAAGGGTTAATGTTAAAGGCTATAGAAAGAGTATGGAGAAAAACTGCAGATCCAAAATATTATGAATATATATTAGCGGATTTAAATAGATTTGTAAAGCCAGATGGTAGTATTAAATCATATAAAATAGAAGATTATAATCTCGACAATATTGCTACAGGCAGGAATCTTTTAATGCTTATTCAGCAATCACAAACCGGCAAAGAAAAGTACAAAATGGCTGCAGATTTGCTTTGGAAACAACTAGAAAATCAGCCAAAAACAAAAGAAGGGGGTTACTGGCATAAGCAAAGATATCCAAATCAAATGTGGTTAGATGGCCTGTTTATGGCCGAACCATTTTCAGCTGAATTTGCAAAGCTTTTTAACCATCCTGAACATTTTAATCACATTGCTAAACAATTTGCATTAATAGAAAAGCATGCTGTTGATAAAAAAACAGGATTGATATACCATGGCTATGATGAAAGTAAAGAAGAAAAATGGGCAGATAAGAAAACGGGCCTCTCTCCTCATTTTTGGAGTAGGGCTATCGGATGGTATGGCATGGCTTTAATTGAAGTACTTGACTATTTTCCTGAAAACCACCCGGAAAGAAAAAATTTAATAAGGTATCTGCAAAGATTAGCCCCAGCAATACTAAAATATCAAGACGCCAAATCGAATGTTTGGTATTTAATGACGGCACTTGGCGATAAAAAAGGTAATTATTTAGAAGCCTCCGCTTCAAGTATGTTTGTGTATATACTTGCCAAAGGAATTAGAAAAGGGTATTTAGATCCTAACTTTTTAAATGCTGCAAAAAAAGGGTATGAGGGAATAATAAAAGAATTTATTACCACAGAAAAAGATGGCTCTTTAGCAGTTAATAAAACCGTAAGTGTGGGAGGATTGGGTGGAAAGCCTTACCGCGATGGTACATTTGAATATTATATTAGCGAGCCGCTTCGCAAAAACGATTTAAAAGGAGTTGGGCCATTCATT
>JANNWE010000652.1:0-2378 GCA_031414675.1 Cytophagaceae bacterium | reverse complement strand
AGTATAAAATCAATTGTTTACCTATTAGAAGTCAGCAAAAAGAGTATCTAACAAAAAACCCTTCGCTTACCCCTTTTAGATTTGAACAGTATTTCATATTATTGAACAAGTCAGTACTTTTACATTATATTTTTGGGTTTTCGTGGGATAAAATATCAAATTTGCATAAAACTCAGTTAAGTCCAGATTTTTTGCATCAAAATTCAAAAGCTGGAAAAATGATAAAAGAACAAGTTTTAAATTGGATTAATAAATGAGTAAAGTTTGTATTATTGGGGCTGGTCCCTCAGGTTTGGCAGCAGCCAAAGTCTTAAAAGAAAACAATATTTCTTTTGATTGCTTTGAAAAAGGCTCTAAAATAGGAGGTGTTTGGCGATATAAAAACGATAACGGGCTTTCTGCAGCATACAAGTCTTTACATATCAATACCAACAGAATGATAATGGCATATTCTGATTTTCCTATGCCTGAAAGCTATCCTATGTTTCCACACCACACCGACATTGTTACATATTTTGAAAATTATGCGAAGCATTTTGGCATTTTAGATCATTTTAAATTTAATTCCTCTGTTGAAAAAATTGAAATTTCAAAATCAGGCTTTTTAGTACATTTTGATAATTTAGAATCTAAAAAATACGACAAAATTATAGTTGCTAATGGCCATCATTGGAATCCTAGGTTACCAAATCCTGCGTTTCCAGGAAATTTTTTAGGTGAAAGTATACATTCTCATTCCTATAAAGAAGTAAATCAATTAACGAATAAAAATGTTTTGATTGTGGGTATTGGGAATTCGGCAGTAGATATTGCTTGTGAAGCGGCCAGAACGCATTCTGGAAATGTAGTAATCTCTTCTAGAAGTGGGGCTTATATTGTGCCAAACTGGATATGGAGTATGCCTTTTGACAGTTTGGCTAATCCCATCACTGCTAAACTTCCACTTTGGTTGCAGAGAAAACTTTTAGCATTAACCCTTTGGCTAGCTCGCGGAAAACAAGAAGATTTTGGTGTTCCAAAACCCAACAGGCCTTTGCTAAGCGAGCACCCTACGCTATCACAAGATTTATTAAATCTTTCAGGAAGAGGGTTAATTAAGTTCAAACCAGATATCGAAAGATTTGATGGCAAAGAAGTCTTTTTTAAAGATGGCTCCTCACAATCATTTGATTTGATTATTTACGCTACTGGATATAAAGTTACTTTTCCTTTTTTAAAGCAAATTCCCGCATTTGATGTAGAAGAAACCAACGACATCCGCCTATATAAAAAAGTTATTCATCCAGATTTTGAAAATTTGTATTTTGTGGGACTTTTGCAACCATTAGGAGCTATTATGCCATTGGCAGAAATACAAGCTAAATGGATAGCGAATCTAATAAATAAAAAAGCGAATTTACCAAGCAATGATTTGATGAAAAAAGAAATAGAAATAGAAACTACAAAGCTTAAAGCAAGATACAAATCAAGTGCTAGGCATACTCTTCAAGTTGATTTTCATGCATACAAATCTGAACTAGAAAAAGAAATTAAATAGGAAATGGCCCCAAAGGGCCATTTTTTTAATTTTCTCCTCTTCTATTGGAGTCATTAGCTTTTTTTCTTTCTGGCAATGCTGATCGTTCCTTTTTATTTTCGCCACGTTCCCTTGGAGTGGCAGAACGTGGAGTTAAAATTTCCTCTCTACTTCCTGAATTGGTCCTACCATTTTGGATTCTTTTTTGATTAGAAGATTCTAAATTTCTATCCGTTTTAGCATTTTCATTCACTCTTTCTTTTGAACTCTCCTTATTCCAATCATTTCTACTGGAATTTCTTTCTCCGTATCTTTCATCTCTAGAGCCTATTTCATTATTGTTTTTTCCGAAACGATCATTTCCATTTTGATTAGCCCTATCACTATCCGCTCTATTATTCCTATTTGAATTGTCATTTCCTCTAGAATTTCCATTCGATCTTCTATTCCAATCGCTGTTTCGGCTATTTTCCCTATCGTTCCCTCTATTATTATCCCAATTCCGATTACTATTTGAATTCCTATTATTGCCCCAATTTCTATTATTTGAATAGCTCCTGTTGTTGTGATAATAGAAATGATTTCTTGGAAAAAAATTTCTTGGGCGATATCCTAATTGAATACTTCCAAAACCACGTCTGTCAAATCTATTAAAGTCATATCTATTGCCGAAGTACCAAGGCATAAACCCTCTAAAAGCAACTCCAGGCAAACTATATCCATAATAGGTTCTGTCAAAATCACGCAGTTCAAGTCCTAATTGTCTGTTTAAAAAAACTACGTCATCCCATATTTCGTTTTGCTCAAAGCCGCTTAAAAAACCGTCTGATTGGTATGCAAATTCTTTTCGTTCTATTTGTTC
>JANNWE010000651.1:0-1965 GCA_031414675.1 Cytophagaceae bacterium | reverse complement strand
TAATGTATGACATGTTTAAGTTTTGGCATACGAGCAATTGTAGCAAAGCGACAATCCTTGACCTTTTAAAAATTGATGCTGTAAACTTGTATTATACCATTAGCCTATATTAAATAGTCTAATAATCGCAAAGCAAATACTCAAATGAACAGAGGCTTTTTATTGTATTAACGTTGATTAATTTTTTGATGGAATTATCAATATGGTTTTTTAATTCATTCATGGTTTCAAATGTTTGGCATACAAATTCTCTCTTTAGTAACCACCATACTTTTTCTGCCGGATTTAGTTCAGGACTATATGGAGGTAAAAATATTAGGATAATATTTTTAGGGATAATCAGATATTTTGATTTGTGAAAAGCGCCATTATCCAAAACCATTACCTTTAACTCTGTGATATTTTCTTTAGAAAATTCGTTAAGAAATATTTGAAATGTTTCGGTGTTACAAAATGGAAGTTCTAATAAAAAGCTATTCCCATTTATTACTGAAAAGGCACCAAAAAGATAGGTGTTTTCAAATTTGTGTTGATATGGGCAAACAGGTTTTACTCCTTTGGCTGTAATAGCTCTCCCGTTTCTTGTGAACAAGCCAAATCTACTTTCATCTTGACAATAAATATTAACTTGATTAAATTTGGGAACTAAGGATTCTACTTTTTCTTTACAGATTTGACTGAAGTTTTTTTAAAAGCCTGACCAGCATTTTTGTCTTTTTTTACATGACTTTTCCTCGCCACCTTGAGTTTAGCTCCAAAATGCCTTTTAACATAATGTCTCAAACTATTATAGTTTATTCCCTTAACAAAATGAGTATCCACCCAATTTTGTAAATCTTTAAAACTAGTAAAGGCACCTTCAGGATTATACAATCTGAGACGAATTTGTTCATGCGTTTCCTTTGAGATTATTGATGGCTTAAAGCCAATTCTACCGTCTAATAGCAATGATTTAATTCCTCCTGAAAGGTATTTATTTCGCCATGACTGTATACTGTTGTGGTTAACACCAACTTCTTGAGCTAATTCATTTTTATTCAAATCAACCTCTGACTGACTTATTATCATCAGCATTTTTAATTTGGGTGATTGATGAGGAGGAGCGTTTTTAAGAATCTTCTTTAACTCAGGTAGAGACTCCTTAACTATAATTTTTAATGCGTTTGCCATAGCACAAATATACATAGCTTTTATATAATAGTCTAATTATTAACAAAAAAAATTAAATAATTTAGTATTTATTTTTTAGACTATTATATATAGGCTGATGGTATAACTTCATTATTTCTGCTGAATTCTTGTCAAGCCCAAAAAAAAAGTAAAATGAATTCAATTTCTGCAAAAGAAATAATTGGACTTATTAATAGTCAAAAACCAGTAAATATTCAAAATAGAACCATACAAGACGATATTGATTTCACTACCATTTCAAATATTGGTCAAGTGAATGAATCCCTAGATCAGTACATTATTAATTCAGGCATTCATTTTTCAAATTGTAGATTTTTAGGAAAAATAATTTTCTACAAACAAGAAAAAAATAAAATGATTAGTGGAAAAATAAATGCTACCCTCAGCTTTATCAATTGTGGTTTTGATGATGAATTCATGGCTAAATCCTTAGATATATCGGGAATGCTATCTTTGCCTTTATGTACCTTTAGTAAATTAGCCAACTTTGAAGATATCAATGCAAATCACGATGTAAATTTTTCTAAATCCATCTTTAATGAAGAAGCCCGTTTTCAAAATGCCGTGTTCCAAAGAAGACTAAATATGCTGGGATGTGAATTCACCAAGGTGGTAAGTTTCCAAGGCTCTAGCTTTAGAGCAGATGCCCAATTGAGTAGTATAAAATTTTTAGAATATTGTGATTTCGGCATATGTCAATTCCACGAAAATATTTTTTTCAATTATACCATTTTTCAGAAAAAAATATTTTCGTGGAATTGACATATGCCGAAA
>JANNWE010000650.1:0-26444 GCA_031414675.1 Cytophagaceae bacterium | reverse complement strand
ATCAATTCAGCTTTGTTTTTTGTACAAACATTTGTAGTAGAAGGAGAACCGCTACCGCCGCTACCTGAACCGCCGCCACCTGTAGTAGCAGCGACCTTAAATGTAAAACTCTTGTCTTTGCTTATAGATTTCAACTTAACCAAAGGATTGGTTGGATTACATATTGCATTAGTATTTACAGTGTAAGTACCAGCAACTGTTGGGACAGCAGAGAAAGTTGCTTCTGCTTCACTATTATCTTTAATAATTGCGTTGGATCCTACCGATGAATTACCCAAAATACCCCAGGCAGTATTCGAAGTTTGATTAACATCTTGGGCAGAAAGCAAATGAAGCCATTTTGTTCCATTAAAGACCCTTAAACAATTAAAAGTTAAATCGTAAGCCAAATCGCCTTTCAAAGGAGTGGGCAAAGCCAAAATTTCATCATAAGAAATTCTAGGGTGTGTACTTGTAGTTGCAGGGGTGATGCCGTTGGGAAATATAGTCACATTTTGTGCTGATGTAACAAAGCTACAACAAAGTATAACAATAAAAGGCAGAGTGAATTTCATTTGAGGTGTAAATTTAAATGTAAAAAGAATTTACAAAAATAACTTAAATTTCGAGCTGTCGATTACAATTAAATTATTTTTAATTTAGAGATTGAAGTTGTTTTATGTCATAAAAAAGAGCCTCACGGCTCTTTTGTTTTAATTCATTCCTAAATGCAACTCTTTTTTAGGTTCTTCCGGAAAAGTAAAAATTATAGGCTTTTTCACTTTTTCATTCAATAAGGCGGCCTCCAGTACCTCTTCTACATAATTTACATAGTGAAAGGTCAAACCTTTTGTATATTCCTCCCCTATTTCTTGTACATCCTTTTCGTTTTTGTAGCACATTACAATGTGCTTAATATTAGCCCTTTTTGCAGCTAAAATCTTTTCTTTAATGCCACCAACAGGGAGTACCTTCCCACGAAGTGTTATTTCACCTGTCATTGCAAGATCTTTTCTTAACTTTCTTTGCGTAAAAATTGACGCCATAGAAACTAGCATGGTTATTCCTGCAGAAGGACCATCTTTTGGTACTGCCCCTTGGGGTACATGTATATGTAAATCATAATTAGTAAACACCCTATAATCTATACTTAAATCTTCAGAATGTGATTTTAGATAAGATAAAGCGGTTACTGCAGATTCTTTCATAACATCTCCCAACTGTCCAGATAGTGTTAGACCTCCTTTTCCCTTACTTAAATTTGACTCTATAAATAAAATATCACCTCCAACTGGCGTCCAAGCTAAACCTGTTACAACCCCTGCTAGTTCGTTACCTTCATACAAATCTTTATCATACAAAGAATGACCGAGCAACCTTTCTATGTCATCTTCTTTAATATTTGGATTATACTCTTCTTCCATTGCCACCGATTTGGCTATTTTTCTCACCAAACTTCCAATCTTTTGTTCTAATTTTCTTACTCCAGATTCTCTTGTAAAACCTTCTATCAGTTTAACAATAGCACCATTTGAAAGTTTAAACATACTAGCATGTAAACCATGAGCTTCAATTTGCTTAGGTATTAAATGCCTTTTTGCTATTTCCACTTTTTCTTCCACTGTATAGCCACTTAGCTCTATTATTTCCATTCTGTCTCGCAAGGCTGGCTGAATACTATCTAATGAATTAGCAGTAGCTATAAACAAGACCTTCGACAAATCGTATTCTACCTCTAAATAATTGTCTTTAAATGCATAATTCTGTTCTGGATCTAAAACCTCCAAAAGTGCACTAGAAGGGTCACCTCTGTGGTCTCTAGATATTTTATCTATTTCGTCGAGAATAAAAACAGGATTGCTTTTTTTTGCTTTCTGAATATTCTGAATCACTTTGCCAGGCATTGCTCCTATATAAGTTTTTCGATGACCCCTTATCTCAGCCTCATCATGAATACCACCTAATGCCATTCTTATATATTCCCTTCCTAATGCCTTGGCAATAGATTTCCCCAAAGAAGTTTTACCAACTCCTGGAGGGCCATATAAACATAAAAGTGGGGCTTTCATGTCATTTCTTAGCTTTAAAACAGCCAAGTATTCTAATATTCTTTCCTTTACTTTTTTAAGGCCAAAATGGTCACCATCTAATACTTTTTTAGCTCTAGTTAAAGAAAAGTTATCCTTTGAGTTTTCATTCCAAGGCAATTCTACCAAAAGTTCGGCATAACTTATTGATACACCATATTCTGGCGACATGGAGTTCATTCTGGATATTTTATTGAGCTCTTTATTAAAATGCTCATTAATTTCTGGCTTCCAATGTTTTTTGGCACCTTTTGCCCTCAGTTTTTCAACTTCTTGATCAGGAGAATCCATTCCTAACTCCTCTTGTAAAACTTTTATCTGTTGTCTTAGATAATATTCCTTTTGTTGTTGATCTATATCTGAACTGGCTTTAAACTGAATGTCTTTTTTTATTTCTAATACTTGCACTTCTTTCATCATGTGCTCAAGAAGTTTTGTGGCTTGGTCTTGGCCATCAAAAGTTTCTAATAAAAGCTGTTTGTCAGAAATACCAATATTTAGATTAGAAGACAAAAAATGAGTTAAAAAATTAGGCGTGTCAATATTATTAATAGCTATTTGAGCATCCCGCGGAATTTCAGGGTTAAGATTAAGAATATTTAAGGCAACTTCTTTTAAACTTTGTATCAATGCTTTAGTTTCCTTTTTCTTCACATTTGGAAACTTATCTTCTATGTATGTCACTTTGGCAGTTAGAAAAGGATCAAATTTTAAATATTCTACCACCTTAAATCGCCTTCTGCCTTGTAAAATTATAGTTACGTTACCGTCGGGAAGCACTATCATTTTCAAAATATGAGCAATTGTGCCTACTTTATACAAATCGTCTTCGGTAGGCTCTTCATTGGTTTGTCTTATTTGAGAAACTATCCCAAGGGTTTTATCTCCTTTATAAGCTTTTTTTACTAATCGTATTCCTTTGGTTCTTGTTACGGTAACTGGAATAACAATACCCGGAAAAAGCACCGTATTCCTTAAGGGCAAAATAGATAAATCTTCTGGAAGGTTGTTTTTATCTTCCATAACTTCTTCAGGAGGAGCTATCTCTATCATTTCTACACTTTCCAGATTTCTTCCTGAAAAATCTAAATTACCGTACTTGTCATTATTCTGCATGAAACGCCTACTATTTTATCAAATTGGTTAATGAAATTACGTATAATTTAGAAAAATACAAATTATAACGTAAAATATGTTTGACAAATGATGTGCCATGGAAATATTTCATGGCAAAATGTCATTAAATGGGAAGAAGCAAATCTAAATTATACAAAAACTTAGGGAAAAAAGTATTATTTAATTAAATTCGAATAGAAATTCCTTTAGATTTTAAGAAATTTTTTAGATCGGGAATTGCAATTTCTTTAAAATGAAAGATACTAGCAGCAAGGCCTGCGTCTGCTTTTCCAAGGGTAAAAACATCATAGAAGTGTTCCATATTACCGGCACCACCTGAGGCAATAATTGGGATATTTAAACTATCTGAAATACTACTTGTTAATTTATTCGCAAAGCCAGCTTTAGTACCATCAGAATCCATGGAAGTTAATAATATTTCACCTGCTCCCAATTCCTCAACTTTTTTTGCCCAATCCACAGTTTTTAATTCTGTTGCTTTTCTCCCTCCATGCGTATGTACTAAATCTACTCCTTCTACATTTCTTGTATCTATTGCAACTACAATACATTGGCTTCCAAATTCCTTGGCCAAATTGTATATTAATTGGGGGTTTTTAACTGCACTTGAATTGATGGAGACCTTGTCTGCACCTGCATTCAAAAGTTTTGAAACATCGCTAATGCTACTGATGCCACCCCCAACGCAAAAAGGAATATTTATGGCATGAGCCACTTTATAAACTAAATCTAAAAGAGTGCGTCGTTCCTCAACAGTTGCGGTAATATCCAAGAAAACAAGCTCATCTGCACCTTGAAGTGCATATTCAGCTGCTAATTCCACTGGATCTCCTGCGTCGCGAAGATTAATAAAATTAGTCCCTTTCACAGTTCTGCCATCCTTAATATCCAAACACGGAATAATTCTTTTAGCTAGCATATAAAATTTTTAAGTTCTCTCAAAGTTATTCTTCCTTCATAAAAAGCTTTGCCCACAATTACACCAAAAATACCTTTTTCGTTTAAAAGTTCTATATCTTTCATACAACTTACGCCTCCGCTTGCAATAATATTTAGTTCTTTAAATCTATCTTGCAGATTTGCATATAATGCAAATGATGGACCTTGAAGCAAACCATCCTTGGCTACATCTGTACTAATGGTATATTTTATGCCTTTGGAAATAAAATCCTCCAAAAAATCATATATCCAAACTTCTGTGGCTTCCTCCCAGCCACTTATCGCTATCTTCTCATTTTTTGCATCCGCTCCTAAAATTATCTTTTCAGAGCCATATTTTTCTATCCAAGAATAAACCATCTCTGGGTTTTTAATAGCAATGCTCCCTCCCGTAATTTGCTTTGCTCCATAATCAAATGCAGCCTGAGCTGCATCATCAGATTGAATACCACCCCCAAAATCAATATGCAAAGAAGTTTCATTTGCAATTTTCTCTAAAACTTTATGATTAACAATCTTCTTTTGTTTAGCTCCATCTAAATCTACTAAATGCAACCTAGTTATTCCTGCATCCTCTATTTCTTTTGCAATTTCAAGAGGATTTTCATTATAAATTTTTTTCTTTGAATAATCTCCTTGCGTAAGCCTTACGCACTTGCCATCAATAATATCAATTGCGGGTATTATTTGTATCATAAATAATTAAAGTTCAATAAAATTTTTAAAGATTTGCTGCCCTACTTCTCCGCTTATTTCAGAATGAAATTGACAAGCATAAAAGTTGTCTTTTTGTAAAATAGCGGAATAACTAAGAATATACTCCGTTTTTGAAACGGTAAACTCACAAAGTGGTGCATAGTAAGAATGATTATAATACACGTAACTATCTTCTTTGACACCTTTACAAATTCCGGTATTTATATCAAAAATAGTGTTCCAACCCGTTTGAGGAATTTTAAATCCATCTGTCTTTGGAAATTTAAGAATTGGAATATTAAAAACTCCCAAACAATCCGTATCACTTTCTTCAGAATACTTACAAAGAAGTTGCATGCCTACACAAGTACCTAAAAATGGTTGCTTTAAGGTAGGAATTATTACGTCTAAACCGGTTTCTCTTAAACTTTTCATGGCAGATCCCGCCTCTCCTACCCCAGGAAAAATAATCTTTTGTGCATTTTTAATTTTGTCAATATTGTCTGTTAACTCATAAGAAACCCCGATGCGTTCTAAAGCATAAATGACAGACATGATGTTTCCTGCATTATATTTTAAGATTGTTACTTGAGGAAAATTGTCTGTTAGGCTTTTCATATTATTCAAATTTCGACTCAAAATTAAGGCTTTAAAAGCACAAAAAATAAAACCCGACTAAATTGTCGGGCATATTTGTTCGTTAAATTTGTCAGGAAAAAAATTTTAAATCGTAATGGATTGATTACTAATACTAAAAACTATGCAATTTATATGTTAATATCTTTTTAAACAAAATTCAAGCTATAAAATTTAAAGAAAAAAACCAATAAAAGGGTTTTTAAAATCAAAATGAAATTGAAAATAACGCTTTAGACTCCTGATATTTAAAAATTTATATTCATTTGGGACCTCATAAATAAAAATTAATTTATTTAATTTAGGTGTTCATATTTTAATTCTTAAATAATTACAATTTAAATCCAATTAATCCAAAATAAAAATAAATATTTCAGATTCAATCAATTAAGTAATGTTCCTTTAGATTAATCGATTAAATTTGCTAAGATTTTGAGATAACCAATTCCTTATTAATAAAAATTCCTGGTAATCAGGGTTTTACAATCTTAATGACCGTATCAATATCTGATATTCAGGCTCCAATAGCAGAAGAAATGAAAAACTTTGAAAAAAAGTTTAGAGATTCTATGAAATCCAATGTAATGCTACTGGACCAAATCATGAAATACATAATACATAGAAAAGGCAAACAAATACGACCCATGTTTGTGTTTCTTTCTGCTGGAACTTTTGGGGGAATTACTGAATCTACCTATAGAGGTGCTTCTTTAATAGAACTCGTTCACACGGCTTCTTTAGTTCATGATGATGTGGTTGACGATTCAAATTATAGAAGGGGTTTTTTTTCTATAAATGCCCTATGGAAAAACAAAATTGCAGTTTTGGTAGGTGATTTTTTACTTACTAAAGGCTTAGATTTAAGCCTTAAACATAAAGATTATAATCTAATGGAAATTGTTAATAATGCCGTTAGAGAAATGAGCGAAGGGGAACTACTTCAAATAGAGAAAGCTAGAAAGCTAGACATTACCGAAGAGATATATTTTGATGTAATCAGAAAAAAAACTGCCTCACTAATCGCCTCTTGCTGTGCAGTTGGAGCCGCGTCTGCTGGGGCTGATGATACTTTGATAGAAAAAGCAAGACTTTTAGGAGAAAAAATTGGCTTAGCGTTCCAGATAAAAGATGATTTATTTGACTTTGGTGATGAAGAAATCGGAAAACCTACTGGAATAGACATTAAAGAGAAAAAAATGACTTTACCACTTATATATGCTTTAAATAAAGCATCTTGGTTAGATAAGAGACATATTATTAATATAATAAAGAATGAATCTGAAAAGCCAAAAAAAGTAGCTGAAGTTATTAAATTTGTAAGAAACTCTGGTGGTATTGCTTACACGGAAACCAAAATGAAAGCAATTGTAGCTCAGGCATTTGAGATTTTGGATAGTTTTCCGAAAACCACTTATAAAGATGCATTGAGAAACTTAGTACAATATACCATAGAACGTACAAAGTAATTTCCATGAACGTAGCCCAAATTGAAAGACAAACCTTTATTCCATGTAAGAAATAAGCATCAAGGCTTTTATGACTTTGATCGCTTAACCGGTATCCTACCTGAACTTTCACCCTATGTTTCTACAAATAAAGTAGGAAAATTAAATATCGATTTCGCAAATCCAGTTGCAGTAAAATTATTAAATAAAGCACTTTTATTCTCACAATATCCACTTGTTTTTTGGGAAATTCCAAAGAATTTTTTGGTTCCTCCTATTCCCAGTAGGGCCGAATATATTCATCAAATAGCCGACTTATTGTCAAATGAAAATGCCCACCGCTCTTTTAAAAATGTAAATATTCTAGATATTGGCACTGGTGCGAATTGTATTTATCCGATAATAGGCTATTTAGAATATGGTTGGAATTTTGTCGGCAGTGAAATTGACTTGAGGGCAATTGAAGCCGCAAAATTAAATATAGAAAAAAATACAATTCTGAAAAGTGGTATCGAAATTAGAATTCAAGAAGACCAAAAAAATATATTAAAAGGAGTAATAAAAAAAGAAGATTTCTTTGATTGTACGATTTGCAATCCCCCTTTCCATGGCTCTTTGGAAGAAGCCCGAGAAGGCACCCTAAGAAAATTAAAAAACTTAAAAGGAAAAAACGAAATAATTCTTAATTTTGGAGGACAGAATTCGGAACTTTGGTGTAGAGGAGGAGAAATTGGCTTTATTATCAAAATGATAATAGAAAGTACTGAATTCAAAAATCAATGTCGGTGGTTTACTACTTTAGTATCAAAAAAAGAAAATCTTCCAAGAATTTATAAAATGTTGAAAAAAGTGGAGGTTACGCTAATAAAAACCATTATATTAAATGTTGGTAATAAGGAAAGTAGAGTAATTGCCTGGACTTTCATTTAAGCAAAGATTATAATTTCTAACAAGAAAAAAAATGTTTCGAATCTGTTAAAGCAATTAAACGAAAATAATATTCTATTAATTTTTGCTATTAAAATAATTAAATACAAACCTCTAATACCTTAAAAAACCATGAAAACAATTATTTCCTTGCTCTTATTAATAAACTATTGGGCATGTCTTGCACAAAATCCGATAGAAAACTATCCTATAGATCCTGCTTCAATCGAACAACCAGGAGTGCCAAAAGGAGAAATATTAAAATTCAAAATCGAAAAATCTAGTATTTTTCCTGGAACTTGGCGAGATGTTTCTGTGTATATTCCCGCCCAATACAATGGAAAAACACCTACATGTGTTTATGTAAACCAAGATGGCATTCAATGGAAAGTACCGGTGGTTTTTGATAATTTGATTCACACGAAAGAAATGCCCATAACAATTGGTGTTTTTATTACTCCTGGCAAAGTAAAGGCAGCAGATAATGAATTGGCAATTGATCGTTTTAACCGAAGTTTTGAATACGATGGGCTTGGGGATGCCTACGCTAGATTTATTTTAGAAGAGGTTTTACCAGAAGTAGAAAAACTAAAAACTTCAGATGGGCGTCAAATTCTACTTTCAAAGAATGGCAACGATAGAGCCATTGGTGGATCCAGTAGTGGAGCGGTTTGTGCATTTACAGCAGCTTGGGAGCGTCCAAATGAATTTTCAAAAGTATTTAGTGCCATAGGCACCTATGTAGGACTCAGAGGTGCTGATAGATATGATATTTTAATAAGAAAACATGAGCCAAAACCAATTCGAATTTTTATGCAAGATGGTGCTAACGACAATAATATTTACGCTGGAGACTGGTGGAAAGCTAATGAAAGTATGGAAAGAGCATTGTCATTTGCAGGATACGATGTAAAACACATCTGGGGAGAAGGAGGCCATAATGGACAACATGGAACCGCAGTTTTTCCGGAAGCAATGCGGTGGCTTTGGAGAGACTATCCAAATGCAATTAAAAGTGGTAAATCAAAAAATCAATTTTTAAACGATATATTAATTGCAGATGAAACATGGGAATTAGTTGGCGAAGGATATGGTTTTTCAGAAGGGACTGCAGTAAACGCTAAAGGCGAAGTTTTTTTTCAAGATATACCTAATTCTAAAACGTATAAGATAGGCTTAGATGGAATTCTAAAAGAATTCATTTCTGATTCAAAAAAAGCTAGTGGAACAACCTTTTCAACAGAAAATAATATGATTACCATTACAGGTGCTTGGTCAGAACCTCCAACTAAACAAGTAATTAGTTATGACAATTCAGGAACAATAAGCGTCTTAGCAAAAGAAACTCCAGGAAACGACATAACTGTTACGCATAAAGGAAACATCTATTTAACCTCTCCAGATGGAAGAGAACGTCCTAGCAAGCTTTACTTAATAAGACCTAATGGGGAAAGAATTGTGGTAGACGAAGGATTAAAGTTTGCAAATGGCCTTTGTTTATCACCAGACCAAACCCAACTATATGTCACGGAGTCTACCTCACATTGGGTTTGGGTATATCAAATCCAATCAGATGGAAGTTTATCAAATAAACAAAAATTTGGCTGGCTCCATGTAAGAGATTCAGAAGAAAACGCTTGGAGTGATGGTTTAAAATGTGATATAGAAGGTAGAATTTACGTAGCTACCTTGTCTGGTATTCAGGTTTTAGACCAGTTGGGAAGAGTACAGGTAATAATTCCTACCCCAAAAACTAAAGGCCAAGTTTCTAATTTGTGTTTTGGTGGTCCAAACTTCGATACCATCTACGCATCTTGCCATGATAAAGTGTATAAAAGAAAAGTAAAAGTTAGAGGAGCCAATAATTTCGAGAATCCAATAAAGCCGCCAAACCCAAAACTATAATATCAGATAGTTACTTTTCTAAAGATTCTTTTAAATAGTTTTCAAGAGATTTAAAATCAAAATTTAACTTTTGAACTTCTTTTTCGCTGTAAAGTCTAGAAATTTGGTCGGGTTTTGGGCCTATTTTAAATTTGAAAGTTTCTAGTATTACTCTAATGAAAAGGAGCATAATCTTTGGAATCGGCAAAATAAAAACTTTCCTTTTGGATATTCTAGCAGTTAAATTAATAATCTCCTTTAAAGTAAACCCCTCAGGTCCATTTAAAGTAATTGTTTCGCAAGATGTTTTTCTATGAAAAAGGTATTCAAAAATAAGTTCCACGGTATCGTTTAAAAATATTGGCCATAATTTATTATTAATACCAACAGGGCAAGCAATAATCTTTTTGGTTTTTGCGTCAGAAATGAGTTGGTCAATTCCCTCTCCTTTTTGCCCTCCAAAAATTTCAGAAGGTCTAAAAATGATAAAATTAGAATGGTTTTTAATGAGAAATTGTTCTGCATGATATTTAGAAGCCCCATAAGCTCCTGATGCCAAACTTGCGGTTCTTGAACTGATAAAGACAAATTGCTTTACTTTATTTTTTACTGCTAGAAGAATTAATTTTTCAGTTGCCTCCGTATTAATTCTAAAATATTCACTTTCAACATAACTGTGAGTAATTGCAGCAGCATGAATAATAATATCTATCTCTTTTAAAGCATATTCCCAATTTTCAGGATTTTGCAAATCTCCAGAAATAATAGTTACATTGGAAATTGAAATATTTTTTCTACTTAAACCAAAGATTTCAAATTGTTGCAGTGGCATTTTAATTACCAATCTTCGCATTAATTCAGAATTAATTCCAGTAATAAAAACTCTTATTTTCTTATTTTCAATCAATATTTTTAATTTCTTTTATTTTAAATTTGAAAAGATTAGAAACGAATTCTACCAAAGCACCAAACTTAACAAAAGATTGTCTGTTCTCTAATTTTAAAAAAATAACAGGAAATTCTTTAATTTTTAATTTAAGTTTTCTGGCTCGAATCATAATTTCAGCATCTATAAACCAATCATCAGAAGCTAGATTTAGTTTATCATACGCTTCTTTAGTAAACATTTTTGGCTTTGAATTTATATCCCTTGAATTTAATCCAGGGAAAAGCAAATTGAAACTAAAATTAAAAATCACTGAAATAAAATTTCTATAAAAACCATCCCCCCTTTTCTCCCGATAAGATTTTACTAAATCAAGACCTTCCTCAGATATCAGATCATAACACTCTTTTAAACTTCCAACAGGAAACTGCCCGTCTCCATCAATTACGCAAATATATTTACCTTTTGCTATTTCCAGTCCAGATTTCATATCCCAACCCATCATTCCTTTTTTCGGCTTACAGACTGTGATAAAATGAGAATCAGATGCCGCTATCCCTTCCACCAATTCTTTTGTAATATCGTTACTTCCTTCAAAATAATTACCAACTAATATTATTTCATATTCAGAAGTAATAGATGAAACACAACTTTTTACTTCATTGGCGAATTTAATAATTGATTCATTCGATCTATAACACAAAACTACGGTTGATAATACAATGTTACTTTCCATTCATACTTCTTTTAAATTTTCACCAAAATTAAGCCTTCAAAGATTTTAAAAAATTTCTTATTTATAAAAAATTTTGAAAGATTATTTAAATAAAATTAGGTGAGGTTTTATAAATTTGAACTTTATATTTGTTAGATTCTATCTTCGAAATCAAATGCATAATATAAAATAAACCCAAATGTAGCAGTTAAATTTATAAGAAAAAAGTTCCATTTGCAATTAAATATTAAATTAATATTGCTTGCATTATTTCATTAACTTTAGTCAATACACACTAAAGAATATTGAAATGAAGGTTGAAATTATCTCTAATATTTCTAAAATTATTTTAAAAATGAAGAAAAAATATAGCCATTATTAATCTCATTCACAATGTAACAAAAAAAACTTAGTTTTTTTAAATTATTATATAGCCAATTCACCATTCCTCAGATATTTCATCCTTTTATGTACTTTGCATTGCACAGTACCTTGCGTAATTCTACATTTGAATCATAAAACAAAACAAACAGTTTAATAATATGAAAAAGTTAAATAGAATAAAAGGAAATGATTCGATGCTTGGTGGTGTTATGGCAGGATTTGCGGAATATTGGGATGTGGACGTAACCTTATTAAGAGTAATTGCCGCAGCTGGTTTTTTTACTCCGGCTCCTGTTGTAATAGTTTATTTGATTTTATGGGCTATTATGCCCGCAAAAGATAATTATTCAATAGTTTCTAATAATTCATAAAATTTTAGTAAAACAGTTTTCAAAAGTCTAAATTTTCCATTTAGGCTTTTTTTTTGAAAGTTGAATTGATAATATATAGATTTTGCAAAAGAAATAGTCCTTTTGAAAGCTGTATAGAATCATCCATTTCTTCTTAAAACTTCGATTATTCAAGAGAATTATAGTAAATGATTAAATTGCATGCAATTTATTGAATCCTAAAAAGTTTTTTTTATTAGTCTCTTAAGTTAAATAAAAATAAAGTGAATCAATAAAAACAATCTAATAGTGTAATTTTGCATTTCATTATTTTAACTCAAAGGGATGCTCTACCCACAAAACATAGAAGTAAAATTAGGTTTCGACAAGATTAGACAAATATTAGCTGAAGAATGTGTGAGTTCTTTAGGCAGGACTTTTGTGGACAAAATAAAGTTTTCTGATCGGTTTGATTTAATCAAAAAAATGATTGACCAAACAGCGGAATTTCGATTGATTCTTCAATTGGAGTCTAGTTTCCCCAATCAAAATTACCTCGATGTAATTCCTTATTTAAAGCGTGCTGCGATAGAAGGAGCTTATTTAGATCAAGAAGAATTTTTTGAAATAAAATTATCCCTCACTACCATCCAACAAATTTTTCATTTTTTCAAAAACAAGCCAGAAGAAATTTATCCACAACTAAAAAAATTAACAGACAATGCTTTGCCTGAACACAATAAAGAAGGTTGGAGCAATTTAATTGGGCAAATAAATTTAATTATTGATGAAAAAGGGACCGTAAAAGACAATGCTTCAAAAGAATTGTTTGAAATCAGAAGGAAACTTGCAGCAGAACTACAAAATGTTAAAAGAACACTCGAAAGAATTTACAGAACTGCCAAGAATTCAGGTTGGATTGGAGATGAGATGAGTTTAACAGTACGAAATGGGCGGTTAGTTTTGCCTTTACTTGCAGAACATAAAAGAAAACTTTCAGGTTTTGTGCATGATGAATCTTCCACTGGGCAAATTGCCTTTGTGGAGCCAGGAGAAGTTTTAGAGGCGAATAACGAAATCAGAGATCTTGAAATAAGAGAACGAAGAGAGATAATTAAGATTTTAGAACAACTTACTTCTATATTAAGACCCCAATTAGCCGATTTAGAAAAATCATACTTTTTTTTAGGATTAATGGACTTTATTAGAGCAAAAGCTAGATTAGCGCATAAAATTAATGCTTTTAATCCGCTTATTGTAAATGAAGTCTTTGTTGATTGGTCCTTTGCAGTACATCCATTATTATATTTGGCTCACCAAAAAGTCAAGAAAAAAGTAGTGCCTTTGCGAGTGAGTTTGAATAAAGAAAATAGGATTTTGGTGGTTTCTGGGCCAAATGCTGGGGGAAAATCAGTAATGTTAAAAACTATAGGCTTAATTCAATATATGACCCAATGCGGACTTTTGGTTTCGGTTTCTCCTGATTCAAAAATTGGTGTATTCAAAAACTTATTTATAGATATTGGCGACGAACAAAGTATTGAGAATGATCTGAGTACTTATAGCTCACATCTTACCAATATGAAGCAATTTCTAGAAAATGCAAACAAAAACACACTTTTCTTGATTGATGAGTTTGGTACAGGAACAGAACCAACCTTAGGAGGCTCTATTGCCGAGGCAATATTAGAACAATTACTTAAAAATCAAGCGTTTGGAGTAGTAAATACGCATTACACTAACTTAAAAGTTTTTGCAGACAAAAACGATGGCTTGATAAATGGGGCCATGAGATTTGATTCTGAACATTTAGAGCCATTATATGAGCTAGAGATAGGCAAGCCAGGAAGTTCTTTCGCTTTAGAGGTTGCTCAAAAAATTGGTCTTCCATCTTTCATAATCCAAAATGCTAAAAAGAAATTAGGTAAAAGTCAGGTAAATTTTGAAAAACTTTTAAAAGAATTGGAGATTGAGAAAAAGGTTTTTTCGGATCAAAACAGCGAATTACAAAAGGAAACTCGGGAATTAAAAGACAAGGTAACTCAATATAATTCATTAAAGACTTTTCTTGAAAATGACCGTAAACGACTGATAGACACTGCAAAAGAACAAGCTAAAAATTTACTAAAAGAGGCAAATAAAAAAATTGAAGGTACTATCAGGGAAATAAAGGAGAACAAAGCCGACAAAGAATTGACCAAAGCAGTACGACAAGAATTACAAATATTTGAAAAAGAACTTCTAAAAGTAGAAAAATCTAAAAACCAAATAATACCTATATCAGTTTGGGAAAAAGAAGAAGGAAAATTGGGAATTGGCGATTTTGTAAAACTCCAAGGCCAAGAAACTTTTGGACAAGTTCTTAGTATTAATGGGAAAGAAGCTGAGATATTATTTGGAGAGTTAAAATCTGTTTTGAAATTAAATAGATTAGAAAAAGTTTCTAAAAAGGAATATAAAGCCTCCATAAAGGAAACACCCAAAGAAAATTTAAAAGGCTACAATATGAATGAGAAGCTAAGTAATTTTAGTTTCAATTTGGACATTAGAGGAAAAAGAGGAGATGAGGCACTAACATTAGTGGATAGTTTGTTAGACGATGCGATATTATTGGGCTATCCTCAACTTAGAATTGTGCATGGAAAAGGAGATGGAATTTTAAGAAACCTGATCAAGAATCATTTAAAAAGTTATAAACAAATTAAAAGCCTAAGCGACGAGCATGCCGATAGAGGGGGGCAGGGTGTAACGCTTGTGGATTTAAAATAAGTCAAATAAGATTTTATTAAGTATATTAGAGCTATCAGCAATTAAAAAAAAAGTCAAAATATTTTTTTCAAATTTTCGAACGCTATATTCACCAGATCTTTCTTTTCTTTATAATTATTCCAAATAATAGGAGGTAGTTTTTTCTATTATTAAAATGTTACAAGGAAAATCGCAAACTAAAACAAATACAAATTAATTGTAATTCTAATTTAATAATTTATTACTCAACAACATCTTGTAGAGAGGCAATTTGATCAAACTCTGTTCCTAATTTTTGACTCAATTTTTCAAAAATATCATAAAACTGTTCATATCTAATGTTATTATGAATATTAGGTTCATATATTTCAGAATAGCTAACACTTGATGCCGCTTCATCTAAGTTTTTGTAAATGCCTAAATCGGTAAGAGCCAAGAGAGCAGCTCCGGAATTTGAACTATTCACATTATGATTTGAATTCACTTTAATATTAAACATATCTGCTAATATTTGAGCGCAGAAAGGAATAGTTGCAAAAAAGCCATTTACACATAAAGTTTCAAAATTTCTGTGTTTTTGTAAATTTTTGCCTATGCTATAAATTTCAAATAAAATTCCCTCCACTGTGGCTCTGACGAAATGTTTTTGTCGATGGTTGATATTAATTCCAAAATATACTCCCCTAGCATTTGAATTCCAAATAGGGGCCCTTTCTCCCAATAAATAGGGTAAAAAAAGTAGTCCATTAGCCCCTGGCTTCACATAAGAAGCCTCTTTTAATAAGTCGCTAATAGCATGTTCAAAATCTAAACCGTTTTTAAAATCACCGAACTGTCGCCCAAACCAATCAAAAGCTACTGCACCGTTATTACTTGGTCCACCTGAAACATAATGGTCTTTATCTAAAATATAATTAAAAATCCGCTTATTTTTATCATTAATAATTTCTTTACTAGTAACTCTAACTGCACTGCTTGAGGTAATTGAAATAATAGCTTGTCCTTTTCTAACAACTCCAGAACCAATAGTTGAAAAACAACCATCACTGCTACCTATCAATATCTTTGTTTTTAAAGATATTTTAAGTGACTTGGCTAATTCGGGCAAAAGTTTTAAATCTGAAAAATATATGGGTTTTGCATCGGACAGGTTTGAACTATTAATTCCGGCATAATCCATAGCATTAGTTTCCCAAGTCAATGTATGAATATTAAATAGCCCAGTGGCCGATGCTAAACTATAATCAATTACATATTGCCCAGTTAATTGAAAAATGATATATTCTTTTAAAGAAATAAACTTAAAAGTTTTCTTAAACCTTTCAGGATCTTTATTTTTAATCCAAGCAATTTTAGCAAGTGGGGACATCGGATGAATTGGAGTTCCTGTTGCAAAATATAGTTCGGATCCTAAGTTTGATAAATCCAAATCCTTTGCCTCGCTACTCGCTCTATTATCCGCCCATATTATTGCATTTCCAATAGGAATTCCCTGGTTATCAACACATAACACTGTATGCATTGCAGAACTCAAAACTATCGAAATCACCGTATGCTTTTTAGTGAAAATAGGGTCATTTAATAGTCCTTTTAATACAAAAAGTACGGTAATAAAAACTTGCTCTGGGTCTTGCTCACTAAAATTGGGCTTTTCATGAAAAGTAGGATACGTACCTTTTCGATTAGCTATTTCG
This sequence comes from Cytophagaceae bacterium, assembly GCA_031414675.1. GTDB lineage: Bacteria > Bacteroidota > Bacteroidia > Cytophagales > Spirosomataceae > Leadbetterella. Next base: position 9,958 of record JANNWE010000650.1, on the reverse strand, counting down.
TTTCCAATTAAATCGTATGCAATTAATTTAACCGCTGAAGTTCCAATATTTAAAGTAATAATACAATCCATTTTAATTATTTTTTCTATAATATCCTGGTGTATATCCAGTTAATTTTTTAAACGTACTCGAAAAATGTTGTGAAGAATAAAAACCTGTGTCTAATGCTATATCAGTTAAACTTGTTTTCGTATTTTTTAATAATCTTATTGATTCTGCTATTCTAAGATTTATCAAATAATTTAAGGGAGAAAAACCTGAATATGATTTCACTTTTTCTGTAAAAGCGGTGGTACCTAAACCCATAATAACTGCCATTTCTTCTACTGTCCAAGGGTGTGAAATACTTTCTCTTAATATTTTATCAAACTTTTGGAATGTCTGAGGAAAATCTCGTCTTAAATTATCTTGTTTACTGAGTTGCCTTACGGTACAAAGTATCAATTCATCTAAAAGTTGATTAACCCTAGTTTTAAATCCAATTTCACAAATTGATAGCTCTTGTTGTATTTTCGAAAATACTTCTCCAAAAATTCTAAAATTTTGAATTACAGGCTTCTGGTTTAAAAAAAATAATTTCCCAATTAATTTTTGTTCAGAAATTGGTATTCCACTCCAATCTCCAAATGTAAAATCTGTTTCGTCAAACACTTTATCAAGTGTAATTGTAATGGATGAAAATACGCCAACATCCCAAATATTGTTTGGGCTTCCAAAAATTTGATTAGGTAAAACAACAAAAAGATCACCTGGAAAAACTAAAAATATTTGACCGTCTAACATCCATTCAAACTTTCCTTCAATAACATAAAAGAAGCTTAACCCACTATTTGTTTTAGAAGGATATGAATTTGGCTGCACATTGTGTATTTTTTTCTTAAAAAAATCAGAAATGTGCTGAAAAGAAAGAATATCAGGAAATTGACCTTTTTGAAAATAAAAAGAATTCATATTAAAAAAGGAAGTATCAAATATTCAATATTCTCATTTTGTAAAAATATTACAATAATTTAGTAAAATTATTACAATATTCACCACTGTTGAATAATGAAAGTTTATCTTGATATATTTATAAATATTTGTGAAATTAAAAATACCTTAATTTTATTATTTATGAAAAGAAACCTACATTTATTTTTGAAGTTCATTCTTTTTTTTGGATTAAGTTCCTGGAATCTAATGGCTCAGCAAATTAGCGGTACTGTGACCTCTTCCAAAGACAATAGTAATCTTCCTGGTGTTTCTATAGCTGTAAAAGGTACAACTAATGGAACATCTACTAATGTTTCTGGCAAATATTCAGTAACAGCTTCGCAAGGTTCTACTTTAGTCTTTAGCTATATTGGCTATAAAAACCAAGAGATTAAAATTGGAAATCAAAGTACTATTAATGTTGTTTTAAACGAAGATGAAACAAGCTTAGAAGAGGTTGTGGTGACCGCTTTAGGAATTAAAAAAGAATCTAAGAAACTGGGCTATGCCACCACTACCATTAATGCGGCGGCTATAACCGAGAACCGCTCTCCAAACTTTATGAATACCCTTCAAGGTAAAATTGCAGGTGTAAATATTTCAGGATTAGGAACTGGGCCAAACGGAACTTCTAAAATTCGAATTAGAGGTCAATCTTCAATTTCCGGACAAAACAATCCGCTAATAGTAGTAAATGGTGTTCCTATTGACAATACAAACTTTGGCACTAATCCTGGAAATGCTTCCGCTGATAACTCGATTGGGGTAAGAGGTGGTGGAAATACTTCCGATGGCGGTGATGGCCTTTCTTCTATTAACCCAGATGATATTGAAAGCATGACCGTTTTGAAAGGTGCAACAGCTGCCGCTCTTTACGGCTCAAGAGCAAAAGATGGTGTTATAATGATAACAACAAAGTCGAGAGGAAATGCGAAAGGTATAGGAGTTAGTTATAATTCTAATTTCACAAATGAAACTCCTTTAGATTTTACAGATTATCAATACGAATACGGACAAGGTGAAAATGGAGTAAGGCCTCAGGCTCCAAATCCTACTTCTGGGCAGTGGTCATTTGGTGAAAAGTTTGCACCTGGCATGACCCAAATTCTGTTCGATGGGGTTTCCGTTCCATATGTACCTCAATATAATAATATTAGAAATTTTTATAGAGATGGTCAAAATTTTTCTAACACTATAAGCCTACAAGCTGGGGGTGAAAAAGGTGGCATGAATCTATCATTCGCCAATATGGATAGCAAAGGTATTGTTCCAAACAATTCTTTTAATAGGAAAACCATAAATTTGGGGTTCAGTTATGATTTATCAAAAAAACTTAGCTTCGCTGGTAATGTAAATTATTCCAACGAATTTAATAAAAACCCGCCAAACGTCGCTAATCAAGATAATTCTATTCCAACGGTTTTGTCAAACTTAGCTAATTCTATGCCTCTGGAATTGATGAATGAAAAAAAATACAATGCTTTAGGCAATGAATATATTTATTCAAGATTTCAAAACAGAACCAATCCTTATTGGGTTTTAGCTGAGCAATTTCAAAATATTAGAAGAGATAGAATTTTTGGAAACATTTCTGCTAAATACAATATACTACCTTGGTTGTTTGTCCAAGGAAGAATTGGACAAGATTATTGGTCACGAGATCAAGATTACAATAATTTTCCTACGGGCCATGCATCTATAGCAGCTGCGCCGGCAGGATTCGTAAATGGCTCGTTTACGCAAGAATCACGTAGATTTAGAGAAACCAACGTGGATATATTGCTTTCTGGGACTAAAAAGTTTGGCGATTTCGGCATAGATTTTAATGTTGGAGGGAATCAAATGTATAGAAGATCGGATTTAAATTCGGTTCAAGTGCAAGATTTTGTGGTTAGAGGTCTTTATACTGTAATGAATGGAAGGGTAAAAGACCCTATTTATGGTCTATCTGAGAGAGCGGTAAATTCAGTATATGGATCTAGTGAATTTTCTTATAAGGATTTCCTATATGTAAATGTAACTGCCAGAAATGACTGGTTTTCAACACTCTCACAAGAAAACAGAAGCATCCTTTATCCTTCGGTTTCAGGAAGCTTTGTATTTTCTCAAGCTTTCGAGAAAATGCCATCTTGGTTAAATTTCGGAAAGCTTAGAGTTGCTTATGCTGAAGTAGGAAGTGATACAGACGTAAGCCCTTACGCCAATAATCTTTTTTACGGTATTAATGCAAACCTGTTTCCAAACCCTTCTGGTGCTGCTCAGCCCGTGGGTGGTTCTCAAGGTTCAACTGTTCCTAATGCTGGTTTAAGGCCTATGCGTACTACAGAATCAGAAATTGGAATTGAACTCAAAACCTTAAACAATAGAGTATCCTTAGATGCTGCAATTTATCGCAAAATAACTTCAGATCAAATAGTATCAGCCCAAATTTCAGATGCTTCTGGATTTATTACAACCTTAATTAATAGCGGCAAAAGCAGAAATCAAGGAATAGAAGCACTAGTCACATTAATTCCAGTTAAAACAAAAGATTTTGAATGGGCTCTATCATTTAATGGCTCCTATAATATCACCAAAATATTAAGCCTAGCCACAGATAAGCCTGGCGAAAGAATTACCACAGGTACCCACGTATTTAATGGGGAGTTAAGACAAGTAGTAGGAGAAGAAATGGGACAAATATATGGGTTTGGTTATAGGAGAGACTCCCAAGGAAGACAAATTTTTGGAGCAAATGGCATTCCGCTTCGTACCACTGATTTAATATCTTATGGAACCGCCTTACCTAAATGGGTAGGTGGAATAAATAATTCATTCACATTTAAAGGCTTTACTGTTTCCGCTTTAATTGATTTCAAATTAGGAAATATGATGCTTTCTGGTTCGAATTTTAACCTATACCGCCATGGTTTACACAAAAATACTTTGGAAGGTCGCGATACTGGTGGAGTAACTGGTGTGGGTGTAAATGAAAAAGGAGAAACAAATGCAGTAAAAGCAAATGTTCAAGATTATTGGTCGGTTGTTCGTTCATTAGCTTTAGTGGAACCCATAATTTTTAATGGGGGCTATTGGAAATTACGTCAGATTACTGCAGGTTATGATATTTCTAAATTTATCCCAAAACATGTACCTATTCAGGGGGCAAAAATTAGTTTTGTAGCCAACAATGTTTTTTTATTAAAAAAATGGGTGGATAACATTGACCCTGAATCCTTTGGTTATTCTTCCGATAATTTAGTTGGAATGGAATCTCACGGATTACCTACCACACGGAGCTTAGGTTTTAATTTAAATGTAAAATTTTAATCTAACCTCTTAGTATTAACCATAAATGAAATTAAAAATGAAAAAAATAGTAAAAAATAAATTGGCACTTGTTTCCTTAATTTTTATGGCAAGTATAATTACTTCTTGCGATCAAGGATTTGACGAAATGAACATAAATAAAACAGCTGCAACGGCAGTTAACCCAGTTTTTATTTTAAATAATGCTGTTGTAAATATGTCTTTCCCAACGGGAACAGTTTTTTATGAATTGGGTATAGTACAACAAATGGTTACTCCGAATTCAGGAGTTTTAACTGGGGCTAATTTCAACCAAGACAATAGAGATAATACGCAACAAAACTGGCAACGCTATTACAGAAATGTAATCAGAAATACCCAAGATGTGATATTGACAACAAAAAGTCTTCCAGCAAGGGCTAACCTGTATAATATGGCAAGAATTCTACAATCTTATGCATTTATGATTTTAACAGATTCTTATGGTGAAATACCCTATTCTGAAGCCGGAAAAGGTTATACTGACCAATTGGTTTTGCCCAAATATGAAAGCCAACAAGCTGTTTATTCTGGAATAATTAAAGAGTTAACAGAAGCATCCGCAGCACTTGACCCGACCAAAACTGTGGAAAGTGCCGATGTTTTATATGGCGGAGATGTTGCTAGATGGAAAAAATTTGGAAATTCTTTATTGCTCAGAGCCGGTATGCGTTTGAGCAAAGTTGATGCTGCACAAGCCGCTCAAATAGTTGCAAGGGCAGTAAGTGGGGGTTTAATGTCTTCAAATGCAGACAATGCTTTTATTAAACACGATGCAAATTATGTAAATGGAATAGGAAACACATTGAATGCTACAGAGGCAGCCAATGTGTATTTAGCGGCGCCTTTTGCTGACTATCTTAAAAACACCAAAGACCCCCGCCTAAAATCTATTGCTGTTCGGTATGTTGGGGCAAAATCAGGCCCAGAAATGGTAGCTGCCAGGGCTAATACAGATCCAACAGTTCAAATTGGAATGCCTTTTGGATTTGACAATAGCACTATTTCAGGTCCTGTAAAAAACTTAAGTTTAGCCAGCTTTTATGATTTTTCACAAGTGGATAGATCCAGAATGGTAAAAAATACCGCCCCATTGTTTATGGTGACTTTTGCTCAAACGCAGCTACTTTTAGCAGAAGCAGCACAAAGGGGCTGGACTACTGGAAGTGCTGCAACCTTTTTTAACGCTGGTGTAAAAGCCCATATGGAACAGCTTGCTGCTTATGATGCAAATTCAGCTGTACCACCAACGGCAATTGACGATTACTTAAAAGCCAATCCTTACTCGGCATCTTCTGCGCTTGAACTAATCAATACACAATATTGGATTGCATCTTTTTTAAATGGCCCTGAAGTATTTGCAAATTTTAGAAGAAGTGGTTTTCCGAAACTTACTCCAAATCCATTCCCTGGAAAAGGAATAAAAGGTAATTTTATAAGTAGACTTACTTACCCCAATTCAGAAATTTCAGTAAATAGTGTTAATGTAAAAGAAGCAATTGGCAGACAAGGGGTAGATGACTTAGATACAAAAGTTTGGTGGGATAAATAACACTAAATGATTTTCTAAAAATATTTTAACAAAAGGTCAATTCATATTTTTTCAAGAATTGACCTTTTAATTTTCTTTAACAGTAAAACTATTTTTTTTACTTTCTTGAATTTTTAACCTTAAAAACTTAAAAAATGAAATTAGTACTATTATTTTTAATATGTTGTTTTGGACTTCAAGCACAACAAATTCAATGGACTTCAGATCAAATCAAACAATTTTCAACGGAATATACGGGGCCTCGAACTGCTGACGGTCGTCCTCAAATCTCTGATGCTTTACTAAAAAGGCTAAAAAACACATCTACAGAAGAAGCTTGGGGCTATTTGCGAGGCAAAGGATTTAATAATCAATTTGAAGGAAATTGGCATATTATCGGTAACGTTCCACTGGTAGGTAGGGTTGTGACGGCTCAATACATGCCTTCCAGGCCAGACATTGATCTTCGAATCAAAGAAAAAGGCAAAACAGAATCAAGATCTGGGTCTCCGAATTCTTGGCCAATTGATGTTCTAAAAGAAGGAGATGTATATGTTGCCGATGGCTTCGGAAAAATAGTGGATGGAACATTAATCGGCGATAATCTAGGCAATGCAATTTATGCCAAAACAAAAACTGGAGTAGTTTTCGAAGGAAGTATTAGAGATCAAGACGGTTTAGAAGCAATTGAAGGCTTCACAGGTTTCGTAAAAGGAGTGGATCCTTCATTTATTAAAGACATGATGCTCACTTGTATCAATTGTCCAATCCGTATTGGCAGAGCAACCGTAATGCCTGGCGATTTAGTATTGGGAAGAAAAGAAGGGGTAGTTTTTATTCCAGCCTATTTAGCTGAAGATTTAATTAAAAATGCTGAATTTATTGCTTTAAAAGATGAATTTGGTCATATGAGATTAAAACAAGGAAAATATACGCCCGGCCAAATAGATATGAAATGGAGCGATGAAATAAAATCAGATTTCTTGAAATGGGTAAAAGAAACTCCAGGCAAATTAGCAATGTCTCAAAAAGAGTTTGATGAATTTACAAAAGATAGAACTTGGTAAATTAAAAATTTCTCAAGTTTTCTACTAATAGTCCTTAATATTCCTTTTTCGATATCAACTTATTGACTTAGAAAAGCATAAAAAATATCCATTTATATCCTTAAATAAATTAGATAAACGAATTTAAAATTTCAACCTTAAAAATTATTAAAATGAACAAAAATCTTTTAGACCGTTTAAAATTTAATGGTTCAATTCCAGAAGGCCCAATCCAAAAAATAATTCCAAATTTAAATTCTAAAGATGAAGCACCAAAAGATGGTGATTCTAGGAGAGATTTTATCAGAAAATCAGCGTTAGGTGGGCTTACATTAGGTATGATGTTCGACGGAAAACCCGAGCAAGAATTTGAATATCTCTCTCAAAAAGTAAAAAGATCTTCAAATCCTTCTGATTTAAAAATTACTGACTTAAGGATAGCAGTTATTACAAAAGCACCAATGACCTGCCCAATTATAAGAATAGATACCAATCAGGGCATTTCTGGATATGGAGAGATTCGAGATGGTGCTTCATCAAAATACGGCTTGATGCTAAAAAGTAGACTTTTGGGTAAAAACCCATGTACACCTGAAATGCTTTTTAAAGAAATAAAGCAATTTGGGAATCATGGCAGAGCAGCAGGAGGCGTTTGTGGAGTAGAAATGGCACTCATGGATTTGGCGGGAAAAGCCTATGGGGTGCCGGCTTATCAGCTGCTTGGAGGTAAATATCGTGACCACATTAGAGTTTATGGCGATACGCCCGTAGTGGACGACCCCATAGAGTTTGCCAAAAAAATGAAAGAACGTAAAGATTTGGGCCTCACCTTTTTAAAGATGGATTTTGGAGTTGGTTTATTAGCAAAACATCCAGGAACAGTAATAAATGGTCCTTATACCGACTATACAAAGCAATGGGGAAATCCGCCGACTACTAAAGGAAATGCTCGATCTTATGCCAATACAAAACACCCATTCACGGGTATTCAAATTACTGATAAAGGTATAGAAATCCTTGCGAACTACGTGCATGAAGTTAGAAAGGCAGTGGGTTACGATATTCCATTAGCCTCTGACCATTATGGACATTTTGGTGTAAATACTGCTATTAGGCTAGGAAAAGCCGTTGAAAAATACCAATTGGCATGGCTGGAAGATATGGTTCCTTGGTTTTATACCGATCAATGGAAGCAAATTTCCGACGCTCTCGACACCCCAACTTTAACAGGCGAAGACATTTATCTCAAAGAAGAATTTATCAAGTTAATAGATGCTAGGGCTGTAGATATGGTGCATCCAGATTTAGCAAGTTCGGGTGGCTTAATTGAAACCAAAAAAATTGGTGATTATGCCGAAGAAAATGGAATACCAATGGCCATGCACTTTGCTGGTACTCCAGTTTCATTTATGGCTAATGTTCATTGTGCAGCAGCCACCGAAAACTTTATTGCTTTAGAGCATCATGGTCTGGATGTACCTTGGTGGAACGACATCATTACAGGTTCAAATGGGAAAGCACTGTTTGACAAAGGATTTGTAAAAGTACCAGAAACTCCAGGTTTGGGAGTGGAACTAAACGAAAAAGTAATAAAGGAACATCTTTTGCCGGGTGAATTGTATTTTGCTCCTACCAATGAATGGGACAAAATAGATAGCCATGATAGAACTTGGAGTTAACCTAAAAACAATATAGCTTAGGGGTATATTTACCCCTAAGTTTTATTTAATCCTAAATATGAAACTAAAAGATTACTGGTACACGCTTACAATCATAGCTATTGTAATAATTGGCTATAATTATTCCGATCATTTTCTAACAATAAATGGCACCAAACTAAATACATTTATTAAACCCGTGCTTCAATTAATTATGTTCGGCATGGGGGCCACAATGAGTATGGGAGATTTTACAGAGATTTTCAAATCCCCTAAAAAAGTATTTATAGGATTAGTCTGTCAATTTACGATAATGCCTTTTCTTGGATTTTTCTTATCTAGAGCTTTTGATTTTCCAGCAGAAGTTGCGGCAGGAATAGTGCTAATTGGTGCAAGTCCAAGTGGATTAGCTTCCAATGTGATGTGTCTCATGGCTAAAGCCAACGTAGCATTATCCATTACTATTACCACAATGGCTACCTTATTGGCTCCAATTATGACACCATTTCTGATGAAAACCCTAGGTGGGGGATTGATAGAAGTTGATTTTTTAAAAATGTTTTGGGATATGGCTCAGTTAGTATTAATCCCCATATTCGTGGGTTTAATTATTAATAAATTATTCAAAGACTTTGTTCAAAGAATTAAAATAATATTGCCTTACGTTTCAATGTTAGGAATAGCTTATATCATACTCACTGTTACTGCTTCTGGACAAGATTCTTTAAAGTCAGTTGGCCTACTTTTAATAGTAGTGGTAGCCATTCACAATATTGGTGGATATTTCTTAGGATATTTCTCTGCAAAAGCTTTAAAAATGAATGAGGCGGATTGCAGAGCAGTTGCGCTGGAAGTTGGGATGCAAAATGCAGGTTTAGCTTCTGCATTGGCAAACGAAATGGGCAAAATAGCTACTGTAGGTTTGGCGGCAACAATTTTTGGTCCATTTATGAATGTAACTGGATCAATGTTAGGCAATTATTGGGGAAACAATCCAAAAAAAAATAATAGCTAAATTAAAATTCTTGAAAAATGAAATTAAAAATATTCCTTTGCTTTTTTTTGATTTTAGGAATTTCGAAAGTATTTGCTCAACAAATTTCTAAAGAATATCTTCTACAACTAACCCGAGAATGGAAAGGGGAACGATTTGCGGATGGAAGGCCAAAAGTACCTGATGCACTTTTGACAAGACTAAAGAAAGCAACACTCGAAGAGGCCTGGGCAGTACTCAGAAATAAAAACTACAAATTTCAATATGAAGGAAATTGGCAGTTAATCAATCCCGATTCTGTTTTAGTCGGAAGAGCGGTAACTGCAATTTTTACCCCTGGAAGGCCGGATATCCAAACCGCCATTGACGACAAAGGACATCAAAATGAAGGAAGAGTAAAATCTCAAAATTCCTGGCCCATTGATTTACT
>JANNWE010000649.1:0-1961 GCA_031414675.1 Cytophagaceae bacterium | reverse complement strand
CCCATGTGGGTGCGTTTGTAAAGCAGATTTCCCTACCCATGTAAATAGTCCAATCCAGTATGGAAGTTGTATAGAAAGTTTATCTGCCTATTTTTCTACAAGACAATTTCTGCCATTTGGACGCATGAAAGAATGTTTTTTAGATATTTTTGGTCTAAAAATTTGTGAAAGTAGTATTGCGAATTCAATCACAAGATTTGCAAAAAAAGGGCAATTTGCCTACCAAAAAATTAAAGACAGAGTTTTGAAATCTGAAGTTATTGGCTCAGATGAAACAGGGGCGGTCGTAAATGGCGAAAAAGGATGGTATTGGGTATGGCAAACGCCATTAAACACTTTTTTAGTTTTAGTAAAAGTCGTGGATTTGACGCAGTAAAGGCCATGTTTTTAGGAAACGCCAATCCGAGAACTATCGTGAGCGACTGCTGGGCAGCACAATTGAAAGTCAATGCAAAAACCCATCAAATTTGTACAGCACACTTAATGCGAGAACTGAATTATTTTATTGAGTCTTCATAAGAACAATGGGCTATAAATTTTAAAAATCTATTAGCCGATGCATTAAAATTAAAACCTAAAATCTTAGATTATGACATTCCAAATATAGAAAGACAATTAATTCAAAATCGACTAAATAAACTTTTACACTTAGAAAATTATAGTAAAATAGGAAAACTAAAAGCCTTTCAAAAGAGACTTCAAAAACATAATGAAAAAATTCTTCCATTCCTGTTCTCAGCAAATATCCCTGCCGATAATAATGCATCTGAAAGAGCAATACGTAATGTGAAAGTAAAACAAAAAACATCAGGACAATTTGTCTCAGAGCAAAAAGCCATTGATTTTGCAGTAATCAGGTCAATTATAGACACGGCAATTAAAAATAATACAAATATCCTTCATTGCCTTAAATTAATTTCCCAAATTACACCTGAATAGTTGCTTAAATTTTAAACATCAAGGATTTAATAACATTTATTTTTAAAAACATCCCCAAACTTGACCAAATTATTGAAAATAATTTCAAAAAAATCATTCTTTCAAAAGGCAATTTATTGAAAAAAAACTCAGAAAATTTACTACCGGCTATCCAAGAACTTTCCATATAAATGGCTCAATAATGTTAGAATAAATGAGGTATTTGGTTCGTCTCTTGCAATGTTTTACTGTGAAAAGTTAATTCATATTATTTTTTTGTCCAAAATCGGTTAACCTTAAAATGTGTAAAAAGGAACATACATTTGGAAAAATAGTAATTCCCAGTACGATTTTAATCAAGAAAATATTTATATTTCGGTTTCAAAAGTACAAGTATGGACAAATTTGAAAAAGAAATAAAAAAAGAATTTCAATTAGAACGAATGATTTTGTTCAGTGATGCTGTATTTGCAATAGCGATTACTTTATTAGTTATTGAAATAAAAGTTCCCCATATTGAAAACAACATTAATGATCGAGTCGTTTTGTCGGAACTCTTACACATACTGCCCAAACTTATTGGCTTTATCTTTAGTTTTTTCATAATTGGTATCTACTGGACGGTGCACCACCGTCTCTTTAGTTATGTAATTAATTATGACAACAAGTTAATATGGCTAAATATTTTTTACTTATTTAGCGTGGCATTAATGCCCTTTACGACTGCCTTATATAGCGAGTTTTATCAACCCAATTTGCATATTCCCTTTCTAATATATACTGTTAACATCTGTATTACTGGATTTTGTAATTATCTTATAGTGAAACATCTAGCCAATTCTAAAAACAATATTTCTCATGGATTTAAAGATAAAAATTTGATTAGGGCTTCTATTGCCAATAGTTGGATGATGCCGGTTATTTTCATAATTGGATTGGTTATTTCCTATATTTTCCCAGCTTGGGTGGGAAGGATGTCCCCATGTTTATTCCCTTTGTACATTTGGGTAGTAAATAAAAAATATGGAAAACCGATAGCTAAA
>JANNWE010000648.1:0-3461 GCA_031414675.1 Cytophagaceae bacterium | reverse complement strand
ACCCGTTTTGCGTATAATTTGCTTAGTTTTTATGGCATGATGAATGGCATTACGCAATTCAAAAGTGATTTCGGGATGTGCCATTTTCAAAATATTAAAACTGGCTTTGCCGGATGAATTCTGGAGATACGGCGAGGTTGTACCTTTAAACTGCAATATTTCCAAGTCGTAATTGATAATTACGCTGGCGGGAACATATTGTGCGAGCAAAATAGCATCAAATGCATTCCCAAGATTGGCACTTGCCGAAACGGGTACTTTTTTAGTTATACCAGTTACCGGGATTTTTTTTTCAGTCAGCCCAATTGATGAGATGCGAGTGGTTATGTCTTGGTTTCTAATAGAACCTGAATTCTTTTTACGGGTATAAAACTTAAATTTTTTATTCAGAATCGTAAATACCTGTGCCGATGTACCTATTGATTCTGATTTGCCTAGCAACAAACAACCACCTTCATTGAGGGCATAATGAAAGGTATTGATGGCTTTTTTCTGAGCTAAAGTGTCCAGATAAATCAGAAAATTACGACAACTGATAAAGTCTATCCGAGAAAATGGTGGGTCGTTTAGAATATTGTGTTGGGCAAAAACACAAACATCACGCAACGACTTTGAGATGCGATATTTATCTTTTGATTTCGTGAAAAATTGTTGAAGGCGTTTGGGCGAAACATTTTTAAGTTGATTGAGTGTATATTCACCAGCACGGGCAATATTTATCGCATCAGCACTAAGGTCAGAGGCAAAAATCTGAAAAGGGATTTTGATTGTTCTATTTTGCTGAATTTCTAGCAAAGTCATCGCAATTGAATAAACTTCTTCACCTGTGGCACAGGCCGCCACCCAAATACGCAGTGTGTCGCCTTGTGTTTTAGTTTTGAGTAAGCGAGGTAAAATGGTCTTTTTTAGCAATAAAAAGGCTTCGGTATCTCTAAAAAATTCGGTAACATTAATAAGTAAATCTTGGTATAGAATATCAATTTCATCGTTGTTTTGAATAAGTAATTGAGCATATAAGTCAATTGTTTTTATTTTATGAATAATCATTCGTCGCAACATTCGCCGCTTTATGGTATTCATTTTATAATGACTAAAATCAACGGTTTTGCGTTTATGTAATAATTGCAAAATGGTCATTAAGTCAGGGTCATTGTTCTCAATTGCATCTTCGGGAGTAGGTTTTACTATATTTCGTTTTACCAAAGGGTGTTTGCTCATCCAATTCAATTCGGTGGCAATTTCCTGTGGTGAAAGCACAAAATCTACCACGCCTTCGGAAATGGCTGAATGTGGCATACTTGTAAATTTTGCCGAATCGTCTTGGGCAAAAGTGAGTCCTCCTGCTATTTTTATTTCCTTCAAACCACGAGTCCCATCATTAGCACTGCCCGACAGCACAATGCCAATTACATTTTCCTTGTGGGTTTCGGCTAAAGATGAAAACAGGACATCAATAGAAAGATTAGAAGTTCTGTCTTTGAGGCGTGGCAGTAGTTGTATATGTCCATCTATTACCTGAATTTCTTTATTAAATGGAATAATATACAGGTTATCGGGTTGCATTTTGTCCATGTCTTCCACATCTTGCACTTTCATTTCGGTTACTTTGGATAAAAGTGGCGTAAGCATGCTTTTATGGTCTGGGCTGAGGTGCTGCACATAGATATACGCCATGCCCGTATTGGGCGAAAGATTTTGCAAAAGTTGCGTTACCGCTTCCAACCCACCCGCCGAAGCACCAATGGCAACCACAGTGAAAGGACTCACTGCTGTATCTTGTGGTTTTTCTAAACCATTAGATTCACCTTGTAGTTCTTGCTTCTCCTGAGGGAAGGTTTCTTTTTTTGGAAGAACTTTCTTTTTGTTTAGACGAGAGGGTATTTTCATGTGTACCTATACGTTATATACGAAGGTACCATTAATTAAATAGACAATTGTGTATTTAAGGTTAAAGTTTTGATTTAATGAGCAATGTCATATATAATTAACGCTCAAAATTTTTAGATTTTCGTCAAAAACGTACATTCTGGGCATTCCAGTAGGGATATTTACATTTATAATTTCTTCGGGGCTGATGTTTTCTAAATACAATTTTAAGGCTCGCAAACTATTTCCATGAGCCACTATCAGTATATTTTTGCCAGTTTTTAGCTTTGGTTCCATTTCTTGTTGATAAAAAGGCACGGCTCTATTATAAGTATCGTGTAAACTTTCCCCATCCGGCGGACGCACTTGGTAGCTTCTTCGCCAAAGATCTACCTGCTTTTCACCATATTTTTGGACGGTTTCAGCTTTATTTAGTCCTTGCAAGCTGCCGTACATTCGCTCATTCAAAGCCGCATTTTTAATGATAGGAATGTTGGTTTTATTCATTACTTCCAAAACTATGTCTAAAGTTTCCCAAGCCCGTTTTAACATAGAGGTATAGGCCAAATCAAAACGAAAACCCCTTAACTTTTGTCCTGCCAGACGAGCTTCCTCTTCCCCTAATGCCGTGAGCTCTACATCTAAAATGCCGGTGAAGCGATTTTGAAAATTATATATGGATTGCCCATGCCTAAGAAGAGTTAGAATACGCATGTTTTTTTAAGTGAATTTTGGTAACTGGCGTATGTTTAATATGAAATCCACTATTAATTGCTTTTAAATGCCTATTCGAAGGATATTTCATAAGAATGATAAGATTCCTGGCCAATATATTTTGTTTCTCTATACAGTAAACTTAGGTAAAAGAAATTTGAAAATTACACGATGTGTGAATGATGCAATTCTTTTGAATAATTATGTAAGATTTTGCCATTTGAAAGAACCCATCTTTACACTGTTAAAGGTTTTTAAAATAATAATAGAAAAATGAAAACAAACGAGCAATTACAGATAGAGGTCCAAAATGCAATTAAATGGAAGCCTTTATTGCATGCTGCCGAGATTGGAGTAACTGTGATGGATGGTGTAGTAACTTTATCAGGTAAGGTAGATAACTACATGAAAAAAGTAGAAGCCGAAACTGTTGCAAAAAATGTGGGAGGAGTAAAGCTAGTTATTGAAAAAATTGAAGTGGAATATGATAGCTCTTGGGCTAAAAAGGAGGATAATGACATAGCAGATGAAATAATTAATGCTTTTAAATGGAAATGGGCTATACCTAGTGACAAAATAAAAGTAAAAGTTGAAAAAGGATGGGTATTCCTTCAAGGAACCGTTTCTTGGAACTACCAAAAAGAGGCGGCAAAAAACGCTGTAAAAAATCTATTGGGCGTAACAGGAGTTTCTAATAGTATTACAATTGCATCTGAAACACAAAATGCTATTGAAAAAAGAGAAATAGAAAGTGCTTTAGAACGCAATTGGACATTAGACAATGACAATGTCGAAGTAGATGTGTCGGGTTCAAAAGTAAGACTTACAGGTACAATTAGGGCCTTATATCAAAAGGAAGTGGCCGGTCGAATTGCATGGAA
>JANNWE010000647.1:0-2108 GCA_031414675.1 Cytophagaceae bacterium | reverse complement strand
AACCCGAATGGGAAAATAGTCTAGTTTGTAAAAACAGATAAACGAAGTAAAAACAAGAAGCGTAATAATGGTTAATTTATAAATGATTTCACGGTATTTCTGCATCACTTATCTAGCATTTTAAGAATTTAGTTTTTTAGTATGACTCTCTGTATTCTTTCCATTACATATACTTTAACCTTAGATAACCTTTAAATGGCCATGGATTGAAACTCTATCCAACCTAAATAAATGTATATAATTTAGGTAAAGGACGAAACAACAAAAATAAAAAACTTACCACAAAAATAATGATTAAAGGATTAGAAATTCATTAATTTTTTATTTTTCGGTTATTCTTCTGGAGATAATGCTACTTTAACCCAAAAAAAATGACTTAGTAAAGCACATATGATCCAAAAAAGACGGAGCTTGTTAAAATCGACGGCTCATTATTAGTCTATAAAATGCAGTAGGAACCTTAAAAAACAGTTGTTTAAAAGCAAAACAAAGTATTTTCGGTTGAGAAGCTGGATAAGAAAAATTTCAAAATGGGAAAGCTGCTAAAATTGCTTTTAAACACTGCTACTTTCAAGGCTCTTTCGCCGACATACTCATTTAGTATTGCAAAGAAAAGATACTTGGTTCACCATAGTATTTAAAACATTTGAAAATATTGTGAATTTTGAGGGTAGACCAATAATTAAAAATGAGCTCTATTTAGCTATAAATTTCTGTTGTTTCAAATCTACCACATCTGCTTGTATATTTTGAATTGCATTATAAATCAAGTCAGAAATAGGACTGTCGGTGGCATTTATGCTACACACAAAACTCCAAACTTCAAATACTTCATCCGGTTTTATCTGATACGGATGATACGCTTTGTTATCTGAATGCAAATGTATGCTTCCGTCTTCTTTAATCTTATTGTATAGCCTTTTATACACCAAGCCTTCGTTTTGAGTGAGTACAATATACGTTTTCCCGTCTTTTACATCTGAAATATTTTCTACATACTTACCCACTACATACGCACCTGTCTCTAGCGGTGGCATAGAATCTCCTTGTATAGGAAAACCCCTGAATTTACCTGCATCAGTAAAAGGTAAGGAAATTCTCGGCAAGTTTTCAATAAACGTTTCATCACTATAGCCTTGTAAATAACCCGCAGAAGCCCTAATAGGTACTAACTCTACCAAATCTTTGCCTTCTTTGTCTACCATTACAGGAAACAATATCCGATTTCCTCCAATCTTTAATAAATCCCTCAAATCTTTTACTTTCGTAAGGTCTATCTTTAGCATAGAATCTATCGATACCGCAAAATATTCCGATAACTTAACGATTAAATCTATTGGTGGTTCGGCACGATGCTCCTCCCAAGAGCTAAGTCTCGACCTCGTAATATTTAAATCATTGGCCAAATACTCCTGAGAAATACCCTTCAAATGCCTCAGATGGGCTATGTTCTTGCTTATTTTTTTCATTGCTAATTATTTTGACATAAAATTGCTAACAATATTTGCCAATTCCAAACAATAGCTTGGTAATTTTTATAGCATTTTCTCCAGACGCCCTCATTTACGTTCCGATTAAGCCACACCCTTGTTTATTCGAGAGAAAAAACGCCATTGAAAAACATAAAATCTTGAAATCCTATCTCTTTTACACGAAAAAATTCTCATTTTCTTCATAAATTTACATCTTCTTATTATTCAACCTTAGCAATGAATTTAAATACAAAATCTAAAGCCCAAAACACCTACGATGCTATAGTGGTAGGCTCGGGAATAAGCGGCGGCTGGGCAGCGAAAGAATTATGTGAAAAAGGACTGAAAGTATTGTTGCTAGAGCGAGGCGGAGACATAAAGCACATAGAAGATTATAAAAGTGCACTAAAATCCCCATGGGAGCTAGGCCATAGAAACAAGCTCACAAATGAAATAAAAGCTAAATTTCCGATCCAAACAGCAGAAGGCAACTACCCCATAAACGAAGCCAATCAAGATTTTTGGATGCCAGAAGACACAAGTCCATATATTAGCAAAAAGCCTTTCGATTGGTACAGAGGGGCTGGGGTAGGCGGAAAATCACTACTTTGGGGAAGAATGGTTTTTAGATGGGGA
>JANNWE010000646.1:0-11413 GCA_031414675.1 Cytophagaceae bacterium | reverse complement strand
GAAGATTGCCCAGGAATTTTTAACATATAAGCATCATTAGTTTTACTTGTAATAATTGCTTGTAGGCTAGAACCGTCTTTCAGTAAAATTGTATGGCCTTCGTAGCCAAAACTTATGCCTTGGTTAGGGTTAATAATTGCATTATAAATGCTCTCTTTCGTTAATTTTTTGCCAATTTGACTTAAACCAGGTCCAAAATCATTTCCTTGTCCATTAACTACATGACAGGTAGTGCAATAGTTGGTGAAAAGCACTTTCCCTTTCACCGGATCTCCCTTTTTTGAAAGAAATTTTACATTATTCGGGATACTATTTGTGGCAGGTTTTCCAAACTTGTATTCAAATTCGGTTTTCAAATCACTATGAAAAGTCTTAGACATTACTATTTTTGCTGCTGGGATTAACTCTTTACTCACTTTATTTACTTTTATTAAGTCCCATAACTTTTCATCACTTTGATAACCAACCATAGCGAGCATTGCAGCTTCCCGGATTTTGAAGGAATATTTCTTATTTGAAAAAATCAAGATTAACTGTTTTGTAACTGCCTCGTTATCAACTTTCCCAAGTAATGAAATGGTGTTGATTAAGGTATTTTCTTCTATGGGGCGTTTGGCTAATGCTTCTCTGATAGGCATAATACCAAAGAGTTGAACTAATACATTTGCTGCTTGTAAAACAATCTCTTCGTTTTGGTTTGAATTTAAAATGGAAAGCACCTTTTCTTTTTGCTCTTTAACTTCATATTTGGATACTATCTCTAAATAGTCTTTTTCACTTTTAATTTCCAAAAGTAGAGAAGGAAGAATTTTAGTAAATTCTGAATTTGATTTTATTAATTCAGCATCAAAATGTTTAAAAACCAAAATTTTGTTTTCAGTATTTGCTTTTAACATTTCTAATAAAGCGATGTTTTTCTCCTTTTTATTTTGAAAATCAAAAGCTCTAAAATATTTTTTAGCTTCTTTGGAATTCGATTTCCTTATTATTGCGGCCAATAATTTAGAGGTAAATTTTGCCCTACTTCTCCAAACAATATCTTTAATTTTTTCATCATTTATCCAATTTTCCCCTTTTAAATTGAGAAACTTGTTTAAATACTGGTCCCAAAATCCATCTGCTGCAATACCTAATGCTTCTAGATACCATTTGTCTCCAGAAACATAGGAGTCTGTTAATGTTAACCAAATTTCGGAATTTTCTTTTCGGTATATGCTTGTTAATACCGCCTGTTTTACTTCAAAAGATGGGTCCTTAGCCATTTTTAGGAAAAAGGAGGAATCGAAAATTGAATTTTTAGATGCTATTCTTACCGCAGTTGCACGAATATTTTCATTTTTACTATTTGAAGCTTCAAGAATATACTTCGGATTTAATTTGGACAAAAGCCATAATGCACGAGCTTGAAATTCGGGTTTTCCTTTTATAAATAATTGATTTAAAACGTTCTCGGCACGATTTCCAAGTTTTTGTAAACCAGAAAAAGCCATATAACGAGTCGAGATATTTGGGCTTTGTAATGCCAAAATTAATGAGTTAAGGTCATTAAAATTGTATTTAGGGACGGAAAACTTATCACCTTTTTTTGCTAATCTATACACTCTTCCTTTCTCTAAATCGCCAATAAAATGACCACCTACACCCGTGTCATACCAATCTGCCACAAAAATGGAACCGTCAGGTGCGACACAAATATCTGAAGGCCTAAACCATCTATCTTTTTTTGAAGCATCTAATACGTTTTTTGGTTTCAAAGAATATCCTCCATTTTTCGATTCGATTTTGAATGAATTAAGCTCATTGGTACCTGCATCTGCTAAAAAAAGACTATTTGTGTAGTGTAGGGGAAATGCGTCCCCCTCATATATTAAAATGCCAGTTGGAGAACCCGCAAATGTTTGATGTAGATTTGGTATAACGCCTGGGTCATTTTGGTGCCAATGTTGAAGGTATACTGAATCTTCCATATTGGTTCTAGAAACTCTCCAATCTGCTCCAGTCATTTCGTCTTTATAGCCAAAATTTCCGTGAGGTAATACATAATTTAATCTATTGCTTCTTACTCCATCATCGTCGTTGTCGGATTGCCATACTCTACCATAAGAATCTACTGCTAATTCATAATTATTTCTAAAATTCCAACCTAAAACTTCAAATTTGGTCCCTTCTAAATTACATCTTAGTGCCATTCCATCTTGAAAAGGGGTTTTGTTACTATTAATTTCTCTTCCGTAGATATCTTTTAAAGGTTGATTGTTCTTGTCTAATAGGCCAATACCAAAATTACCCATATTAAAATAGAGCATACCATCTGGCCCAAAAACGAATGAATGCAATCCATGGTCACTTTGAAAGCCCCCAATTGTTTTAAAAAGAATTTCTTTTTTATCGGGAACATCATCTCCATTTAAGTCTGTAAATATTAAAGCATTAGGAGATGAAGATACAATTACTTTATTCCCTAATACTGCAATTCCTAAAGCAGAATTGACATCTTCCCCTTGGTAAAAAACCTTAGTTTTGTCTGATATTCCATCTCCATTAGTGTCTTCTAAAATCAGAATTCTATCTCCTTTTTTTCTATATGGCACATTGTTTACTTCGTTCCTATAATTATATGCCTCACAAATCCAAACTCTTCCATTGTGGTCAATATCCATGTTTGTTGGATTAGCGAAATTGGGTTCAGACGCAAAAAGAGTAAACTCTAATTCAGAATCTTGTACTTCAATGCCTTCAATAGTTTGATATTCTTTAGTTTTACCTTCAGGAAAACGATCAAAAACGGTTTGATTTTCTGAATGACAAGCGTTCAAAAACAATACTAGTAAAACAATAGGGAAATATTTTAGCATAATTTCTTAAGACTAAACAGAAAAACAAGGTGTTTTTTTGAATTGTTTAAACAAAGGTAGAGGAGAACTTGATTTATGCAAAACTAAAAGAATGGTATAAACTAATTATTTTAATGATTGGTCAATTATTTCCCTAAGTTCATTTTCTTTTTTTAAAATATCAACTAGTAAGAAACGCTGGTTTATGGCTCTGTTTAAGTTATGTTTTGGGTATTTTATTGGATAATATGTATCGTTATTTAGATAGTCTGTTAAAAATCTAAGGCCTTGCATGTAAATCATAAATGGACCAGCGAAAAATAAATTTGCTTTTTCTTCAGCACTTAATAGATTTTTTAATTGATTTAAGTAGCCTTCTGTCAAGGCTTTAAAGAAAGGAATTCTTATTTTTACATTTTCGAAATTGGTACTTTCTTCAGATTCTACACTGGTATATGTTCGTACCATATCGCCAAAGTCTGAAATTATTTTCCCGGGCATTAGCGTATCAAGATCACAAACGCAGATACTTTGATTAGTATCTAGATCGAACAGCACATTATTAATTTTAGTATCGTGATGTATCATCCGAGTTGGATAATTGGGGTTTGAAATAATATTTTCATAAATAATTATGAGAAATCTATGATTTAGAAAAAAATTGATTTCTTCTTTTTCTTCTTTTATTCTAGCCATATTTCCATTTTCTAAGGCTTCTTCAAATTGTTTAAATCTCCAGCTTAAATTATGAAAATCAGGAATACTTGGTTTTAATCCATCCAAAGGCATTCCATTTAGATTTTTGACAAAAAGGCCAAATGCCTTTGCAGCTTCGAATGCCATTTCTTCTTTAGAAACGGTGTCTATCGAATAGGAATTTTTAATAAAAGGGCTTAAACGCCAATAATTTTTATTTTCTTCAAAAATATTTTCGCCAGAAATGGTTTTTCTTTCATGAATGAACAAATATTCTGGATGATTATGATTCAGAAATTGAGAGGCTGAATTAATATTTTCGGCTATTATTTTTGGATTACTAAATACACTCGTATTTATTTTTTGTAAGATAAATTTCTCATTTGTACTTGGTGAAAATAACAAATAGGTATCATTAATATGTCCAGAGCCAAATCTATTTATTTCGAAAATAGTAGAATCAAGGCCAAACGCCAATAATATTTGCTTCAAAATAATTGAATTTTTGTAATGTTTAAATTTTATGCCAAACTGAACTTAACGAAGGGTTAAACGAATTAATTGAAATACACTTCATCTATAAAAAACCACCCTTTTTCTCCCTTTCCACGATGCCATTTAGGTAGTTTAGCTACTGGTTTTGCAATAATTTTCATTGTATCAAAACTTTGGTTTTCTAAAGCTACATTTATGGCTTTAATTGTACTTTTTTCAGGCTTAGTTAAAGGACTTGGCTTTATTTTTTTAAGCAATTTAAATTGTTTTTTGTCTTTACTTATCCATATTTCTATCCATTCAGGAGGCATAATATAGCCATTTTCTTTTTGTAAATAACTAATAGTTAGTTCTTTAAATACTTGGTTTGGTTTAAAACTAATAGTTGATTCAAAATTATTTTCTCTAAATCCTAACCAATTTGGTTCTTTTTGATTTGACATATCACCTTGTTTAAGGTCAATAAGGCTATTACCTCCATTTCCTGGATATTTTACATCAGGCTTTTGATTTAGAATAGCAGATTGTGCTCTTATTCCTGATTTAAAGAAATTGTATTCTACCTCTTTTGAGCTCAACCACCCTTCTTTAGTAGCCAATAACTTAATATTAGTAAAAGAATTGAGTGCAAAGGGTTGTTTATAAAGGTTTGATTTTAAGGAATCTGGAGCTGTGCCATCTAACGTGTACCGAATTTCGACATTTTTTAATGTATGTTTAAATGCCACTTTTTCATTTGCTTCAATTACAAACTTTTCATTAATTGTAACTGGTGGGTTCAATTTAAGTTTTTCAACTTTAGTGGCATCAAATCCTAACTCAAATTTTAGTTTAGGGTTAGTTTTTTGAAATTTTTCAACTTGAGCTTTTGTAATGGCAGTACTCCAAACAAAAACCTTTTTTAAGTTTGGATGTTTGATTAACTTTTCTATTTCATTAATTGAAATTTTAGTATTTGAAATGGCTAATTCCTCCAGTTTTTTACATTTTAATAAATTTTCAATGCCCTTTCCTTCTATATTGGTTTGATTTAGATTTAAGTATTCTAAATTTTCAAAGTTCCCTATTGTTTTAAATATTTCATCGTTTACAGGCATTTTAGAAAGATTTAAACGGACCAACTGTTCTTTTATGTCTTGAAGGTTTTGAAGGGCCTTTAAATCGAATTTCGAACTTACAAAAAAAGATGCTTGCAATGCAGGAGATTCATAGGCTAAAGGAATCACTGAACAATAAGGGGAATTTAGTTTTTCTACAGTTGACCCGCTTGGATTACTAAATTTATATTCTTTCGCTTCAGCAAGTTTAGGGATAGATAGTTTTTTAAAATAGGACTGAGCGGGTAATTGATTTGTAGTGGATTTGTTATCAGCTCCTTCTGCAATCCAAGTTTTAATTAGAAATAACTCAGTTGAGGTAAGCTGTGGCTTTCCTTTAGGAGGCATATGTTTTTTTTCATCTAAGGGTAATCGGCTTCTTTCTAATATATGGCTTTTTAGGGTGTCAAATGCAAGCCAAAGAGGTCCATTTTTCCCACCTTTTAACATTTTTTCTATGCTAGCCATATTTAACTCCCCTTTTGTTTTTTTGTCGTTATGACAGGATCTGCATTTAGTGTCTAAAATAGGCTCAATATGTTCTGCAAAGGCACTTTTGTTCGCTAAATCTATTTTTTTGTCAGTTGAAAGGCCAGAGAATACAAAGTTTTCACCATGAGTTACTTCACCTCCAAGATGTCCGGCCCAAAGCATAGCAACTGATACTAATGATAATGTTATGATTTGTAAACTCTTAAATTCCTGAATTTTATTTTTAAATTCTAAAGCCAAATAGCATACTGCACTAAAAGTAAATCCTGTCCATTTGTGCCAAAATAGGGCGTTTGGATCATACCCATTTTCTTGAGCTAGTATTATGCCCATAAAAGCACTTAATGCACTAGAAAAAGATAAAAAAGTTAAAATAATTTCAAAAAATATTCGGAAGCTTTTATCATCGAAATGTTTTTTAAATAGAAAAAAAAACAAAAGTATAGTTAAGGCTCCAATAGGTAAATGTAGCATAATAGGATGTAATCTTCCTAATGGGTTTAGCCAAAGCGGTACTAAAAGCTGCTTTTCAAAAGCTAAAAAAAATAGTAGAATTACATTTAAGCCAAAACTAAAATAGGATAGGTATTTCGTTATTTTCATTCAATTTTTATGCTAATAATCCTGGAATAACATTACCAGCTACATCGGTAAGTCTATAGCGTCTTCCTAAATGTTTATAAGTCAATTTTTCATGATTAAGGCCCATTGTGTGCATAACCGTGGCATGAAAATCATGAATATGAACAGGGTCCTTGATAATATTATAGCCAAATTCGTCAGTTTCCCCATATACTGTTCCGCCTTTAATTCCTCCACCGGCCAACCAAATACTGTATGCTCTTGGATGATGGTCTCTTCCGTAATTATCCACTGAAAATTTTCCTTGAGAATAATTAGTTCTTCCGAATTCCCCACCCCAAATTACTAAAGTTTCATCAAGAAGTCCACGTTGTTTCAAATCGGTAATAAGTGCTGCAGATGCTCTATCAACGTCTTCCGCTTGTAAAGACATTTCTCCCGCAAGATTTCCGTGTTGATCCCAACCTTGGTGATATAATTGGACAAAACGAACCCCAGACTCAGAAAGTTTTCTTGCTAAAAGTGTGTTTGCTGCATAAGTTCCAGGCACCAAACATTCTGGACCATACATTTTAATAATATGGTCTGGCTCTTTCGAAAGGTCAGTAAGTTCAGGAACGGCTGTTTGCATTCTATATGACATCTCATATTGTTGAATTTTAGCTTGAACTTCTGGGTCGCCATTTTCTTCAAAACCCAAGTGGTTTAACTCAGCTAAATTATCCAGCATCCTCCTTCTTGCTATTTTGTCTGTACCTTCAGGATTGTTTAAATACAAAATGGGGTCTTCACCACTTGAAAACACCACGCCTTGATGTGTAGAATCTAAAAAGCCATTGGTCCAAAGTTTTGAATATACTCCTTGTCCATTTCCCCTGCCTCTAGAAAGTAAAACGCAAAAAGCAGGAAGGTTTTTATTGTCGCTTCCTAATCCATAGCTCATCCAAGCTCCCATACTCGGGCGATTTCCAACTTGAGCACCTGTTTGCAGGAAAGTTAAGGCTGGGTCATGGTTAATTGCCTCTGTATTCATGGTTCTAACTATACAAATGTCGTCAGCAATTTTAGCGATATTTGGGAAAATCTCACTAATCCAAGCCCCGGACTTTCCATATTGATTAAATTTAAAAGATGAACCTACTAAAGGAAAATTTGCTTGGCTTGAGGTCATTCCAGTAAGTCTTTGCGTACCTTTAATAGATTCTGGCAAATCTTGTCCTGCCATTTTATTTAAAAGAGGTTTATAGTCAAAGCTCTCCAATTGGGAGGGTGCACCATTTTGAAAGAGGTAAATGACACGTTTAGCCTTAGGAGCAAAATGTGGTAAGCCCAATGGCAGTTCTCCACCCAAATCGGAGCCGTCTCCTTTAAAAAGCTTAGGCATCATTAAAGATCCAAGTGCCAAGCTTCCCAATCCTACTGCAGCTTTTCCAAGGAAATGTCTTCTGTTGACATTTAACCTGCTATTTATAAATTCATTTTCCATATTTTTATGCCCTAATTATGGTTTCTTCCATATTAAACATCATTTGAAAGGTTTGCATTAATGCAGCCCAAATGATGGTATCTTTAACTTTTGAATGTTCGTATTCTCCAATTTTTGCTAATGCATTTACCTTTTTTGGATTTACTTTAAAATACTTTTTTTCTTCTTCAAAAAAGCCAATTATTATTTTCAATTCTTTACTTGTAGGCTTTCTACAGACAATTTTACGGAATCCTTCTATGATTGCATCTTCAATTTTGGCATGTTTAATTAGTTGTTTTTCAGCCAATACTCTAGAACTTTCTAAAACTTGCGGATCGTTAAGCATTGCTAATGCTTGAAGTGGGGTATTAGTTCTACTTCTTTGTACTTCGCATTGATCTCGGTTGCTTGCATCAAAAATCAACATGGTTGGAGGAGGTACTGTTCGTTTAATAAAAACATACATTCCCCTCCTATATAAATCTTTTCCATGGTCTTGCACATATCTTGACAAGGATCCTCTACCCGAGGTGGCCACTTCCCATAAACCTTTTGGTTGATAAGTTTTAACACTAGCACCTCCAATTTCAGGGTTTAGGATATCGCTTGCTGAAAGCACATGGTCTCTTACAATTTCAGCTTGAAAACGAATTCTTGGGGCTCTGGATAAATATATGTTTTCAGGATCTATTTCTAAGTGTTTTGACTCAATGGTTGAAGATTGCTTGTAAGTTGCCGATGTAACAATCATTTTACAAGCCTCTTGATATTCCAACCATGATCTTGAAAATCCGCCGCTAGCCAATCTAATAGTTCTGGATGTGTGGGTAACTCACCTTGCATTCCAAAATCACCAGTTGTTTTAACTAAGCCTCGTCCAAAAAATTGTTCCCAAATCCTGTTTACATAAACTCTGGAAGTAAGTGGATTATCGTGTGAAAACATCCACTGAGAAAGCCCATATCTGTTTTTCTCATATTTCAAGGTATCATAATTTAAGATGTTTTTTGGTAAACCAAAATCTACCACATCGCCATGAGCATCATAATTACCCCTGGTTAAAACATACGTTGGACGTATAATGGAAGAATCTTTCATTACCATAACCTTCAAGTTCATGGTATCTTTTTTATTAATAAAATTTAAGATTGATTTAACGTCTTCATCTTTGATTTGCATATTTGGAGGATCTGCAAAAGAAGCATCAATGGTTCCAAAAATTCCTTTTTCCGGCACCTGGTTGAAAAAAGCAAAAGTGCTATAATATTCTTTTTGACTTATAGGGTCGTATTTGTGGTCGTGGCAATGAGCACATTCAAAAGTAAGGGCAAGCATCGATTTCCCGAACGTATTGGTACGGTCTGTTACATATTCTATACGATATTCTTCGTCTATTACACCACCCTCCTGGGTTATTTTATGGTTTCTGTTAAAACCAGTGGCCAATGTCATTTCTTTGGATAAAGGATGCCAAGGCATTTTTTTAGCTAGAATATCGCCAGATAGCTGCCAAGTAATAAATTTTTTGTAGCTATAATTAGAATTAAAAGCGTGAATTACCCAATCTCTCCAAGGCCACATAGTTCGAAGTCCGTCATCTTGATACCCATGTGAATCTGCATATCTGGCAATATCTAGCCAATTTAAAGCCATTTTTTCGCCAAAATGTTTGTTGGCCAGTAATTCATCAACAATCTTTTCATAAGCTTTTGGTGATTCGTCATTTAGAAATTTATCTTGTAAATCTAAACTGGGAGGTAAACCCGTCAAATCTATGCTAACTCTTTTCAAAAGTCTTTCTTTCTGTTCTTCTTTAGAAGGCGAAAGTCCTCTTTTTGACATTTTATCGAAGACAAAATTATCGATAGGGTTTTTTACCCAATCTTTGTCAGCTTTTGGTAATTGCTTAGGTTTTACTGGACTTAAAAACGACCAATGTTTTTTATATTTTGCACCTTGTTTAATCCATTTTTCGATAAGCTTAATTTCAAAAGGTTCCAATTTTAGATTAGAATTGGGTGGAGGCATTTTAATATCTGGATCTTCAGAAATTATTCGATTATACATTTCTGATTTACTTGGCTCACCTTTTACTACAACATGTGCTTTTGGATTGTCTTTTAAAGCAGAATATGCACCTTCAGGAGTGTCTAATCTCAAATTTGCTTCTCTTTTTTTAGCATCTGGTCCATGACATTTATAACATCGATCAGAAAGAATAGGCCTTATATGAAAATTATAATCAACTTCATCTGGCATTTCATGGCTTTTTCCTGAAGTTTCAGTACATGAAAATTGATAAAAAGAAAAAATTGCAATACCGAAAAAGAAAATTAATAAAAATTTGAATTTCATATTGAAAGTTGAATATTTTACAAAAATATAGATTAATTTGGCAAAGGCTATATGTTATTAATATTTTTTAAAAACCTTTTTTCCATTTTTTTTTAAATAAAAAAACTGAATGCCTTGAAAAAAATAGTTTTGTTTTAAAAATCAATATGAATGCTCATGATTATATTGCATGGAAATAAGTAATCCAAATTTAATTTAATTCAAAAAATGCCCCAAAACACCATTTTTGTTACTTCTGGAGGCTTTGATTTTTATTTTGATGAAAAAGAAATTTCAAGTTTAAATTGTATTTCTCTTAAGCCTGAATCATTTTCCATCTTAAGCGAAAAGGAAAAGATTGTTGGTGAAATTTCAAAAAATAGAAGCCTGAAAAATAGCTACAAAATAGAAATTGAAGGTGAGTATTTTGATGTTTCAATCAAATCTGACCTTGATCAATTGATGCAAAATATGGGCTTAAATTTATCAGTAATTAATAAGCTAAAAGTGATTAAAGCTCCTATGCCAGGCATGGTGATTGAAATTAATGTGGAGGAGGGACAAAAAGTAGATGAAAATCAAAAAATTCTAGTTCTAGAAGCTATGAAAATGGAAAATGTTTTAAAAATCCCTCAAGATGCTATAATTAAAAAGTTATTAATAAAGAAAGGGCAAGCTGTAGAAAAAGGTCAAATTTTGATAGAATTAGACTAAGAAATGGAAGATTTTTTTAAAGAATTTGAAAAAGTATCGAAAGAAAAATGGCTTATTCAGGTTGGTAAAGAGCTTAAGAAGCCATTAGAACAAATTAAAATAAATTCTGCATTAAGCTATAATCCTTTTGTAGTTTTTGAGGATAGGTTTACTATTTCACCAACAAACACAAAAGCTGCATTGGGTTGGACTATTTGTCATAAAATTAAAGCAAATTCTCCCGATAAAATGAATAAGGAGGCTTTAATAGCTTTAGAAGGGGGAGCTTCTGGGTTAACGATTAATATAAATGTATTGTGGGAGACAAAAGATTTTGAAATTTGCTTTCATGAAGTTTTATTAAATATAATAAAAATTCGATTAAATCTCTCTTTAAATGAAGATTTAAAAATTGCAACTTTAAGGAATTTAGAAGCATTTTTGTTGAAGTCGAGTTTCAAAATAGAGGACGTTTTAATTTTTTTAGTTCAAGATCCAACGAATTTAAAAATTTACCCTTCGTTTGATTTCCTGAAATATGAAATTTCAGATAATTCAGGTTCCTCCATTGTTGAAAAACTTGCAGCTATTTTAAAACTAGCAGAAAAAGTAAAGTTTCATGATAGCCCTTCTTCTGATATTATTTTTGCTATTTTTTCTTCAGAGAATTTTTATTTAAATATAGCTCAAATAAAAGCCATTAAATGGCTTTGGATAAAAAT
>JANNWE010000645.1:0-4462 GCA_031414675.1 Cytophagaceae bacterium | reverse complement strand
CACGATTCTCGTATAATAGAACTTCTTGATTGTTTTCCGTATATCCAAATATTCGAGCTGTAGCTCCAGGATTTACAGCCTCTCCAATTACAATTTGCTTAATTCGAATTCCTCTTTCAAAACCTACTTTAATATAATCTTCACCAGATCCAGACCCTGTGGGCCTCCAAGAACATGGAGAACTAATAGTTTGAGGAAGTACATTTGGCTTACCAATTACTTGAATAGCTCTGTATTTAGGAGAGTAAATTTCATCTACCGTTTCAGATGATTTTTCTAATACTTTTGTAGCCCAAAGCACATCTTGGGCAAGAAGACGGAAGTTAAAACAAAAAAATAAAAGTAGTAAACTCTTAGTTTTCATTAAAAACAATTTAAAACTTAATAAAATGTAGCTAAATATATTTTTACAAATTTAATCCAAATTTTATAATTCTAGTAACTTAGAGATAATAACAATTACCAAACTTAAAGTGTTCGTGAATATTTTAATATCCCATCGAAATAATTTATTTACATTCCTTAAGATTTTGAATAACATGACCGAGATCTATATATTATTATTAATTAGAAAGTAGTATTTTTTAGATTATTATTAATCAAAGTGTAACAATTAAAAGTTTATTATATTCTAAATTGAACAATTAATTCTTAAATTTGCACGATTTTATAAAAATTAATAACAATAAAGATTGTTTTTTAAACCATGGTTGAAGATATTTTTGAAAAAGTTGCTAACAATTTAGGACCTATTGGTTCTCATGCTCACTATTCCCACCATTACTATTCATTTCCAAAATTATCAGGTGAGTTGGGTCCATATATGACTTTTAATGGAAAACGAATGCTTAATTGGTCCCTTAATAATTATTTAGGCTTAGCCAATCATCCTGAAGTAAGAGAAGCTGATACCAAAGCAACCATGGATTATGGTCTAGCTTATCCAATGGGAGCTCGAATGATGACAGGCAATACAGAAATGCATGAAGAATTTGAAAAACAGCTGGCTGAATATGTAAAAAAAGAAGATTCATTCTTATTAAACTATGGTTACCAAGGCGTAATGTCAGTGGTTGAAGCAATGGTAGATTTTAAAGATGTTATTGTTTATGATGCCGAATGTCATGCTTGTTTAATTGATGGAATACGTTTACACAAGGCAAAGGGTGGAAAAACATATACATACAAGCATAACGATATGGAGAGTTTAAGCAAAAACTTAATAAGGGCTACAAAAATTGCAGAAGAACAAGGGGGTGGAATCTTGGTAATTACAGAGGGAGTTTTTGGAATGTCAGGTGCGGTAGGAAGTTTAGATAAAATAGCCGAATTAAAGAAAACTTTTAAGTTTAGATTGCTAGTTGATGATGCTCATGGATTTGGTACTATGGGAAAAACTGGAGCAGGCGTACCGGAACACTTTGGAGTGGAAGATGCAGTAGATTTACATTTTTGCACATTTGCTAAATCAATGGCTCTTATTGGAGCATTTATTGCAGCCAAAAAAGAAATAGTAATGTTTTTAAAATATAATTTGAGATCTCAAACTTACGCAAAGGCACTTCCAATGCCATGTGTTATTGGTGGAATGAAAAGACTTCAGTTAATGAAAGACAATCCACAACTTAAGGATCAACTTTGGACTATTGTGGACGCATTACAAGATGGTTTTAGAAAAAGAGGTTTTAATATTGGAAATACGAATTCTCCAGTTACTCCCGTTTTTCTTCAGGGGGATTATGATTTACCAACCGTTACCAACTTAATTCGCGACCTTAGAGAAAATATGGGTATTTTTTGCTCTATTATTGTTTACCCTGTAGTACCAAAAGGTGTAATTTTACTCAGAGTGATTCCAACGGCCGTGCATGCATTATCTGATGTAGAATATACTATGGAAAGCTTTGAAATTGTAAAACAAAAGCTCGCAGATGGCCTATATAAAGCCTAAATGAGTAGATTTAACCCTAATTTTTACTATTTTTTGATTAAAAAATTCAGAAAATTAGAAAGTTGGTGAATTTTTTATAAATTGCGTTGTATTAATAAATTATTAATTTTTAAAACCCCTCTTAAATTCATGGACAAGTATTCAGAATTGTACAGTTTAGTAACTTCTTTAAAAGACGATTTCGACAAATTTTACGACAAAAAAAACAAAGCTGCCGGTACTAGAGTAAGAAAAGGTATGCAAGATGTTTCAGCGTGGGCAAAAGCAGTAAGAACGGAAGTTCAAACTATGAAAAATGCTGGAATGTAATTCGAGTGAATCTTTAAAGAAATTAAAAAAAGTCATAATTTTCTGAATTATGACTTTTTTTTGTAATTAGATTATAATAAAAAATTGATTAAAATTTTGATTACTAGAATCTTTGAAAAAGTAATTATTCTTACATAAAATCAATAATTATGTTCGTTCATTAGGGTACCAGTTCCTCTAATCGTCATTTTGTTCGTTTCTTTATTTATTACTTGAGTGGCAATTTCAGCAATATGCCTGACCGCATCTACACTTATTACCTCAAAAACAACTTCATACTGCACATCTACATGCATAGGTCTCAAATATTCTGTAATTTGTTTAATGTAAATAGATCCTGGACCTCCCGGTTTTTCCATTCCTAAAAACTTAGTAAAAACACTGCTACTTAAATGTCCATGAATAATTGGAATTTTAAATTTGGTAGTTGATGCATAGTTTGCGTCAAGATGAATAGGGTTATGATCTCCCGTCAAATTTGCAAAAGCTATTACATCTTCTTGTGAAAAACTAAAATCATGTGAAAATTTAGCACCTACTGGTATTTTCTCGCTCATATGTATTTGTAAATTTAAGAATTATTTAATCTTATTCAGAGCTGGTATGGTCAGAAACAACCAACCATTTCCCATCCATTTTTTTTAAAATTAAGGTAAAATATCCACCAATATCACCTTTATCGGGCCTTTTCAAATGCCACTTGCCTAAAACCCAAGCAGATTTTTTTGACATAAAATCTATTTCTTGAATATCAAACTTCAAAGTTCCCATAGTAGCTCTATCGGGATAAGTTTTAAAATACCTATCTTTGGTAGCCTGCCAACCTTTAATTACTCCAGCTTTACCAATGAACTTCAATTCGTCTGATTTCCAGTAATCTTCCATGAAATTATTAATATCTCCAGCATTCCAAAAATTCTCTTGTCTTTTTAAAACTGCTAATACTTCTGACTTCTTTTGAGAAAAAGCAATAAAACAATTGAAAGAAAGTATTAAAAATAGAATTACTTTTTTCATTTTTGTAAAGTTTTTATTCCAAAGTTATTTAAATATTTTGAGCAAACAAAAAATTGTATTTATTATTAACCCTATTGCGGGCAAAGGCAAAAATAATATTGAAAAAGATATTATAGATACTTTTGCATTAACTGATTTTATTCCCCTTATTGAAAAAACTGAAAGAAAGTATCATGCTAAAGAACTTGTAAATATGCATCTTTCTTCGGGAATTAGGCATTTTGTGGCAGTTGGTGGCGATGGTACAGTTAATGAAATAGCCGGACAAATAATTAATACCGAAGCAAAATTATCAATAATTCCAATTGGGTCAGGAAATGGCCTAGCCAGAACTTTGGGTATTCCATTAGATATCAAAGGAGCTCTAAATAAAATAATAGAAAATAAATTCAAAATAATTGATAGTGGAAAAATTAACGGATTGCCTTTTTTTTGTACTGCAGGAGTAGGATTTGATGCCAAATGTGCAGAACAATTTGACAAAAATCCGAATGGTAGAGGTCTTTGGAATTATATTAAGGTAATTCTAACTAACTATTTCAAATTTAATATTCAAATTGGAAAATTGAACGAGCAAGACACTACCTATTTCTCAATAACATTTGCAAATGCAAACCAATTTGGAAATAATGCTTTTATAGCCCCGGATGCAATTATTGATGATCAACACCTTGATTGTACCATAATTTTAAATCATCCTAAATACTTTGGTTTCATTATGGGCTTCTTGCTGATGACAAAAAAAATTAGAAATTCTAAATATGTTGAATATTATAGAGCCAAACTTTTTAATTTTCAATCCAATAAAAATCTTTTGATTCATATTGACGGTGAATCCATTGAACTTTTAAGCGATAGCATTGAGGCTATTTGTGTTCCTAATTCGCTAATAGTTACAATATAAATTTTGAAAATAACAATGAAAAATAAAAGAAACTCAAGCGGGATGGTGTTTTCAACAAATCCAGATTATAAGTTTGAATCAGAAGATTATGAAAATGAAACTTTAGTAAATGAAAAGCAAAATTTCAAAATTTGGTTAGACAGAAAAGGCGGTGGAAAAGTGGTAAGTAGGATTGAAGGTTTTATTGGTAAAGAGGAAGATTTAATAAATTTAAAAAAGAAGATTCAAAATAATTGTGGAGCAGGAGGCAGCACAAAAGACGGTGAAGTGCTAATACAAGG
>JANNWE010000644.1:0-3826 GCA_031414675.1 Cytophagaceae bacterium | reverse complement strand
TTCAAGTTTAACTACAAGTAGAAGACACTCATTTGAGAGATATATTGTAAATTCTAATCCAGATAATCAAGATTTTCCTTTTCGATTTATTTTTGAATAACCTTATTATATCTAGTATGCCTCAATACCTAATTTTAGGGTCAGACCCTAGCACCCCAGGTGCACTTGAAAAGCGAATGGAAGTGCGACCTCGACATTTGGCGCTTGTAAAACAACTCAAAGAATCCAAAAACTTTATTTTTGGCGGTGCCCAACTGAATGAAGAAGAACAAATGAAAGGTTCTGCTTTAGTTTTAGAGTTTGTAAATGAGGCAGAATTACAAAATTATTTAGCCATTGAGCCTTATATTGTGGAAGGAGTTTGGGAAAAATATGAAGTTATACCTTTTAGATTGGCCAATGTTTGAAAAAGAAATTTACATGCAAAGAGCTTTAGATTTGGCCGCTCTTGGTAAAGAAAGAGTAAGCCCAAATCCTATGGTAGGTTGTGTAATTGTGCATAACAATTTGATTATAGGAGAAGGATATCACAAGCAATTTGGTGAAGATCATGCTGAGGTAAATGCGATTAATTCTGTAATAGACAAAAAGTATTTATCAGAAAGTGATGTTTATGTAACTTTGGAGCCATGTGCTCATTTTGGGAAAACACCTCCTTGCGTTGATTTATTGATTAATTATAAAGTTAGAAAAGTGTTTATTTCTGTCCTTGATCCCAATCCGTTAGTAGCTGGAAAAGGGTTAGCGAAACTAAAAGAATCGGGTATTGAAGTTGAGATTGGCTTGTTAAAAAATGAAGGTTTAGAATTAAATAAAAGGTTTTTTAAAGCAATTTCACAAAAGTTACCTTTTGTAATAATAAAATGGGCAGAAACTGCCGATGGTTTTGTAGCAAATGAAGACGGCAGCCCTTTGAAAATCACTAGTAGTGTTTCTAATTTGCTTGTGCATAAATGGCGATCGGAAGAAGATGCTATTATGGTAGGAAGCAACACCATTTTAAATGATAATCCACAATTAAATGCCAGACTTTGGCCCAATGGAAAAAGCCCAATACGGGTTTTGATAGATAGAGAACTTAAATTAAAGCAGGAATTTAAAGTTTTTGAAGACGGACAAAAGACTATCGTTTTAAATGCTAAAATAGAAAAACTGGATGGGAATCTACACTTTGTTAAGATTGAGAACCAGGATAGTTTTCTTCTAGAATCTTTAAAACGATTAAATACTTTAGGAATAAATAGTGTTTTTGTGGAAGGTGGCCCAACTTTAATTCGGCAATACTTTAAAGAAGGCTTTTATGACGAAATAAGAATTTTTAAAAGTAAAGTACTATTAAAAAAAGGTATTGACGCCCCAAATGTGCCTTCTGGTATAGCAATGCATTCGCACGAAAAAATCATGGAAGATTATCTTTCCATTTATAAACGCTAATTCCAACTATTTTACGTTAAAATAACTCCTTAGTTTACCCTTCGGCAAGTCCGACCTTTTATATGTCTAACGAAAAACAATTAGTGGAGGCCTGTATTCTAGATAATCGGGCGGCTCAGCGGCAGTTTTATGAACTGTATGCAGGAAAATTGTTTGCCCTGGCAAGACGATATATGAAAGATAAAGACGATGCTCAAGATGTTTTGCAGGATGCATTCATTAAAATTTTTAAACATATTAATACCTTTCGTTTCGACTGCCCATTAGAGGCTTGGTTAAAACGAATTGTAATTAATACGGCTTTAAAAGCGATTCAAAAGAATGGACAAATGAAAATGGAAGACATCGATACCCATTCAGGATTTATGTATGATTCTCCCACAAATTTGGGCTTAGAAAATCTATCCATGGAAGCCTTGAATGCGATAATCCAAACATTACCAGAAGGCTGTAAAACTGTTTTTAACTTATATGCGGTAGAAGGATACAAACATCAAGAAATAGCCGAAATGTTGAACATAACGGAAGGAACATCAAAGTCACAGTTTTCTAGAGCTCGACAACTTTTGATGCAAAAAATAGATAAAGAAACTTTAAGAATATATAGTGGAAGCAATCCACAAAAGAATTGATTTAATTATGGAATCGGAACAAAAATCATTTGAAAAACAATGGGAGGAGGCATTAAAAAATGCCTCTGAGGCCCCGCCACATTTGGTATGGCAAAACATTGAAAAAGAATTAGATAAAAAGAACAAAAGAATTGTTCCATTTTTTTGGTTGAATAAAAATGTTATTCAAACAGGCATCGCAGCCTTGCTGGTTTTGACTTTAGGATATGTAATAGGCTCAAAAATGTACAGTAAGAAAGTGCCAGAAAACTTTTCCCAAAATTCTATTTTACCTAAAACTATAGAAAAGGGAAATGAGAATAAGCAGAAATTAGCAAATGAGGGTATCGATTTTGAAATCAAAAAAAGTTCAGAAAATAGTAAAAAGTTACTGCTTTCTCAAAGGAAAGAAACTCAAAAATTAGAAACTGAAAATGAATTAATTTATTCGCAATTAGCTCAAAATCAAAAGCACGTTAATAGAAATGAAATTGGAATTTTGTCTTCCATTGAAACTCAAATCACAAGGACGGAGCACAAATCTGGATCGAAAAATATAGATGATAAATTAAGTTCCGCTTTTGATATTAATAAAATAGGACTTAATCAAAATGAAAGTGAGAATC
This sequence comes from Cytophagaceae bacterium, assembly GCA_031414675.1. Taxonomy (GTDB): domain Bacteria; phylum Bacteroidota; class Bacteroidia; order Cytophagales; family Spirosomataceae; genus Leadbetterella. The sequence continues at coordinate 1,155 of JANNWE010000644.1, read as the reverse complement.
CAATAGCATCATCAAATCTAACCTATGAAAAAATTCAAAATAGAGGATTCAAGCCTTTTAAAAATCGTTTTGTTTTGACTAGAAATAAGTTAGCTTATGATTCGCCTGAGAATATAGCAGAAACTAAAAGCAAAAAAGATAAAATTTATTTAGGTTTTAATTCTGGGCTTGCACCATTTAACCCAAATTATGTAGCTAATAGCTTTAATGGAGATGCCATTGCCTCCGCTAGAAACGATGCAAATACCGCTTTTAGTTTAAAATCAATGCAATCAGAAACATCAGCTTCCAATTTTAATCCTGTTGCTGATATTTTACAAAGTAGTAAACCAATTAATGAAATAAATGCTGGAAGATCTTTAAATCTTGGCTTTAATGTTGGGAAAAAAATAGGAAAGAAAATTGGCTGGGAAAGTGGTGTAAGGCTATTAAGAGCTAGTTCATCCATGAATTCAAATGTATATAGTATTAATGAAAAAAGTGGAGAAATTAATTCGTTTTTTCAAACGAATTACATCAAATCCAATAGCGATAATCAAACAATTATTTCCCTAAACGAAATCAATACACAATCCTATAATTACATAAATATCCCTATTCAACTGACTTTTAATTTACCACTCTACAAATCTTTTGGAATTGAATTATTGGGTGGATTTTCCAATGATTTTTTATTGAAAAACAAGTTCAGCGGAACTAATTCACAGCCTAAAAGTTTGAGTTCGGCAAATTCCAATTTTAATTTTATGAGTTTAAGTGGGCTAGGTGGGCTGAGATTGAACTACGAATTAGGCTCCCAATGGCAAATAAATTTAGGGTCAAATTACCAACATGCTATAAGTTCTGGTATTTCAAAAAATAGTGATTTAAGTTTTAGACCATCGATGTTAGGAATAAATTATGGAATGAAATATAGATTTAATTAAAAATTAAGGATGCATTTTAAAAAAAATGCATCCTTTTATTAGGTATTAATCTATAGTAATTGTCCCCATTCCTGCATTTATTTTAACAGCCGTTCCTCCGCCATTTACCTTGCCTTTCACTTTCCCCGACTTAAGATTGTTAGAGACTTTAGTTAATTTCTCACTTTTTATTCTAGAACCACTTATATCAAGATCCATTCCCTGGTTAAATGGTAAATTAGCTCTTATA
>JANNWE010000643.1:0-3786 GCA_031414675.1 Cytophagaceae bacterium | reverse complement strand
TTAGGTGTGGTAGGCAGAAAACCCAATCAGGCTTATGTTCCCGACCTTACTAAGCGTGAAAAGGAGGTCATTAAATTAATTATTGATGGATTAACGAATGATTCGATTGCCGAAAAATTGTTTCTTAGTCCGCTCACTGTGAGTACACACCGTAAGAATGTTTTGTCAAAATTGAACCTCAAAAACACCGCAATGCTGGTAAAATATTGTGGAGATTATCCGGAGATATTAATATGAAAACTAAATTATCGATTTTACTATTTTTTCTCTTTGGTGGTTTTTTCTGTTTAGCACAAAATCAGAAAAAGATTGATAGCCTATTGTTAGTTGGCCAAATAATGAAATTAGACTCAAATAAGGTTAAAAATAGACTTCAGATTTCAGATTTATACCGTGGAAAAAATAATTCCAAGGCTATGGAATATGCGTTGGAAGCTGTTAAAATGGGAAAAAAAATAAAGTGGGAAGCCCATTATCCCGAAATTTATCTTGCACTAATCAAGGCTAATAGTGCTATGAGCAAATATTCTAATGCGATATCAATCCTTGATTCAACTTTCAAATACACAGGCAAAAAATCGGACTGTGTATGCTACACTGCAGAATACTATATTCAATGGCTGTTTAATTATTCTTATTCCCAGAACTATGATAAAGCTTTTCAATATGGTTTAAAAGCTATTGAAGCTTCTGAAGCAACCAAGAATTACAATCAAATTGCCAGAGCCAATTTCAGACTTGGAGAGGTCAAACAAAACCTGAATGACTATGAAGGAGCAATCAAGAATTATGAAAAAAGTATTGAAATATGCAAAAAGTATAATTATGAAAGTGTATTGAATCTGAATCGTTTTATGCTTGCCAGGATTTATATTGAACAATTTGAAGATCAATCCAAGGCTTTTGTTTACCAAAAAGAAATGGTTTCCTCTTACCGAAAAATGAAAGACTCAACACAGCTTGCGGGAGCACTGAATAATACTGGTTGGGGATTGGTAAAAAACATTAGGTTTAAGGAAGCTAAGGTGTATCTAGAAGAGGCGTACAAAATAGCTCACAAAGTAGATAATAAGTATTTTTTACAATCTATTTGTAACAACCTTACCAAAGTATCTCTTTCTGAGAAAAAATTTGATTTGGCAAAAAAGTATAATGATGAGGCTTTTAAAATTGCAAAAGAGTTAGACAATAAGGATGCTTTAACCACGGCCACGAGTGATTTGGCACATTATTACTTTGCTACTCACGATTTTTATAATGCTTTTAAAAACGAATATCAAATCAATAAAATCTACGGAACTACCAGGTCTAAACAAGTAATGAATTCTGTATCTGATGCAGAAATCAAATACCAAACTGAAATAAAGGAAAAAATGATTTTGGAGCAAAAGCTTCAAATCTCAAAACAGAGAAATTGGATTTTCGGGGTAATCGGAATTGCATTAGTTGTTTTATTATGCAGCCTGCTATTATACTCCAAACGCCAGGCCCAACAAAAAGCACAATTTGACGCAGTAAAACTCAGACTCCAGACCGAAAAAACTTCAGCCATAGTAGAAGCTGAAGAACGAGAACGAATCAGATTGGCCAAAGAACTACACGACGGTGTGGGTCCAATGCTCTCATTGGCCAAGTTTCAACTCGAAAACGCCATGAACCAGACCAAATTCAATTCAATCGAACAAGAATCTTTATTTCAAAATACCAATACCATGATAGACGATGCCGCTCGTGAAATCCGCACGGTTTCACACGACCTGATGCCAAATGCCCTTTTGATGCAAGGTCTTGTTTCTGCCATTCGAGAGTTCGTCAACCGACTCAGCCTCAGTGGCAAAGTAAAGGTTTCACTCGATGTAGCAAATCTGGACGAGCGATTGCCACAGTTAACCGAAACAGTGCTTTACAGGGTGTTGCAAGAATTGGTTGGGAATGTCATAAAACATTCAGATGCAACAAGTGTGCAGATTCAGTTGGTACGCCATGAAAACGAACTCACCATGATCGTTGAAGACAATGGAAAAGGATTCGATACATCTCAAATGCCTGATTTTAAAGGAATTGGGCTGAAAAATATCATGTCAAGAATAGATTTCTTGAATGGGAAAGTAAATTTTGATTCCAGTCCAAATAGTGGAACCACAGTGATTGTAGAAGTACCGTTATCTTAAAATTTGGAAACAAGAAAATTCTAAAACACAAATTCGAAGCTAGCCTTTTATCGAGGTTGGCTTTTGTTTTTTATAAACTCTGAATTTTAAAATAGAGTCTCTTTTGACCTTAAATTGATAAACTTCTCCAGAAATAATACCCATCTACACCTTTTGTGGTAGTTTTTAAAATACCTTTTTTGGATGATTTTCTTCTTTAGTTTTTAATAGAGCTTTGCACTGTAAATCAATTAATTTAATCATGAGAACAAAACTAGTAAGCGTCCTCGTTCTATCAACCTTTTTAGGTATTTCAGGATGTGAGGCTCCTGTTGGCGATGTCGGGCCACAAGGAGTAGCTGGCCAGGCTGGGGAAAAAGGCGACAAGGGGTCTACGGGTGAAAAAGGAGCATTTAATGCTATAGTGTCGCCTTGGATAGAAATAAAGCCTTCTCAATGGAGGAGTTCTGGAAAGGGTGAAATAAACTCATTTAGCATATCGGATCGAAATTTGACTCAATCCAATATTGATGGGGGACTTATTTTGGCGTACTATCGGACTTTACCTGATGATGGAAGCAGTAGAGTCATTGCATTAAATTACGAAACCCAAAACTACGTTTTCGAATATCATTTCCTGACAAGTGGGATTTTCTATACTGTAATATTTCAAAATGAAGCAGTGGTAAATCCACTTATGAAAGACTGGAACATTTTGGTGAGACACATCATTGTTCCTCCTGCAAAGGCGGGACGATTAAAAAATATTAATTGGAAAGATTACAACCAGGTAAAAAAACTTTTAGACATTGAAGATTAAAAATATGAGAAAATCTATAGTATTATTAAGCTTAATAGCGTCCCTTTTTTCTGCTTGTATTGGCAAGAAAGGTGAAATAGGCCCGCAGGGAGCAGCAGGAGCACAAGGCTCTAATGGTGATAAAGGTAATACTGGTGCCAGTGGTGAATTTCCACTAACAATCACAGGAAATTTTACAGTAAAAATAACTGATTGGAAATTGCAGACATTAACCACTAAAGATGATGCTCATTACTTTGTTTTCCCCGTAAAAGAGATAAACAAAACCATTTTAGATAAAGGATTCATAAACTTGTATTGGCTTTTTAACAATTCCCCTTATGCTTTACCATTTGATAGAAAAGCATACAAAATTCTGTACTCTGCCTATCTCGAAAACGGTGAAGGTCGAATTAGAATAGACCTTTATCCATCGGCAACAAATTTAGCCTCTAAGCCTTCAACCGAATTGAATTTCAGATGGACGTTTAACTGATGCGCTGGCTTCAATAATTCAAACAAAAAAAATAGAATCAGTATGAAAAAATTAATATTTATTTTCCCAATCTTAATTGCTACACTTAATTTCTCCTGTAAAAAAGGCGAACAAGGTGAAATAGGACCAAGTGGTATTGCCGGCACTAAAGGACCAACCGGCGATAAAGGCGAAATTGGTGTTAGCGATTCAAAAGGAATGATTGCATCAGAATGGATTGACGTAAAACGAGCCAGCTGGAATTTATATGCAGGTACTACAAATTTATATGGCACCCTTTTAACTATTAATAAGTTAACTACTACTTTGGCAACAAAAGGGGGATTTTATGTCTATATGCA
>JANNWE010000642.1:0-9409 GCA_031414675.1 Cytophagaceae bacterium | reverse complement strand
GGCAAAGATTATAATACTGTAAATAGAATTTCGGCAATGGAATTCTCTAAAAGGTATGAAAACGAAAACCCTTTAGTTTTTGATGTACGAAAAAAGAGCGAATATGCATCTGAACATATTCTAAACGCAGTAAACATCCCGTTAAATGCGATAAATGAGCATTTGGCCGAAATACCAAAGGATAGGCCTTTTATTTTACATTGTGCAGGAGGCTACAGAAGTATGATAGCAGCATCAATTTTAAAACAAAGAGGTTGGGAAAATTTTATGGATGTAAAAGGCGGTTTTGCGGCTATTTCAAAGACAGCAGTTCCTAAAACTGAATATGTTTGTCCAACTACCCTTTTATAATGTAATTTCTGATATAATAAAAGCTAGTAATTCTCAAAATATATCTGTATCTTTTTAAATAAATGTAGCTTACTTTTTTTTTTAAAATCTTGAATTAAACAATTTAATCTATAGGAATATTTAATATTCTTATAGTATTTAAACGTATTCCAGTTCAATTGTTTAAATAGAATTCTATAATTTTTATTTCTTGGTATGAGTTATCTCGAACAAAAGAAGAATTCAGCTATATCTTGTTTCTAATACTATTATAAAGAGAATAATTAAACGCTAATGTAAACATTAACTCAATTAATACATTAAGCCAAATCAAAAAAGCCAATTTTAATTCTTCTAAATCATTTCTTTCAAGCTTACTGGCAAACGAGCTTTAAATTTAAGATACTGAATACAATCACAATTTGAAATCAAATGAGGAGTTAGAATTTTGTAAAATTTAACAATACATGCATATTAATACTATTGTTTGTAGAATTCAAATATGTCATAAAATATTTTAATGATTAATATTAGAAATATAAATAAAAGATTATGAATTAAAATTCCCAATTTTGCACCGTCAAACAAAAAATTAACTGAATGAATTTCAATTTGCTCTTAGAAAACCTAACTAATCCTGCACTTTTATTCTTCGTACTTGGTATTATAGCCGTATATTTAAAAAGCGATTTGGAAATTCCCAACAATTCTTCAAAATTCATCTCACTTTATTTATTATTTTCAATTGGTTTTAAAGGAGGGCAAGAACTATCTCACGAAACATTTACAGCAGAAATTGGCTGGTCGATGTTATTTGGCATTGCTATTTCCTCTATTATACCATTTTACACCTTTTTTATCCTAAAAAGAAGACTGAATGTATTTGATGCAGGTGCAATTTCAGCTGCATATGGCTCAGTAAGTGCAGTAACTTTTGTAACTGCGGTTTCTTATCTAGAATCGCAACAATTAAGCCTTCATGGACACATGGTAGCTATAATGGCTTTAATGGAGTCTCCTGCAATAATAGTGGGATTAGTTTTAATTACTTTATTCAATAAAGAAGATGGCCCCAGTGCAATTAAAATTCCTTCTGTAATTAAACATTCATTGACAAACGGAAGTGTACTTTTAATACTTGGCAGTTTAATTATAGGAATGTTAGCAAGTGATAAACAGGCAGAAGGAATCAAACCATTTACTAACGACTTGTTTAAAGGTTTTCTTGCCATTTTTCTGTTAGACATGGGTATTACCAGTGGCAAAAAACTTAAATCATTTTTCTCATTTGGTATATACCCGTTCGTCTTTGCTGTTATCATCCCTTTGTTAAATGGAGTTGCTTTTGCAATTCTGAGCAAATTTGTGACTGATGACATTACTAATAGATTTATGTTTGCAGTTTTGGCAGCAAGTGCTTCTTACATAGCGGTGCCGGCGGCCATGAAAATTACGGTACCTAAAGCTAATCCGGGTCTTTATTTACCCATGGCCTTAGCGGTTACTTTCCCAATAAACATTACAGTGGGAATGCCTTTGTATTTTCTAATTGTTCAAAATTTTTAAAGAATAAAGGCTACCGAAAATTCATCATTTACCGAATCTAGTTCTAGTCTAGCGAATATTATCTTTCGTTGATCTTAATATCTTTAATCCAATTATCATTTTTTATACCCAAAAAAACTATTCGTATATTTGCCAAGAAATTAATAATTCATTCTAAATTTCTTTTTACTAAACTTGTTTTGCTTAAAAGTTTAATTGAAAATCTAAAATTCTAAATATGCTTACTGCTGTTTTTCAAGGTGTTTTTGTTGGTTTAACCTTAGCAATAATGATTGGGCCTTATTTATTATTTTTAATAAATACTAGTTTAAGCAAAGGCAAAGATTCAGCAAATTATTTAGCATTTGGAGTTGCCATAAGCGATGTAGTATTTTTAAGCGTTTCGACAATTAGTATGACCTGGTTCTTGAAACACTCAACAATTACCGAAGATTTTTCTTGGGCAGGGGCATTTTTTATACTTGCATTTGGAATTTTTACTGTAACAAAAAAGACAAACTTAAAAACAGAAGAAAATTTAAAGCCCAATCCAAAACTAAAAATTGAAAATATGATCAAAGGCTTTGTTTTTAACGGACTGAATCCAAGCGTCTTTGTGTTTTGGTTTGCCACTGTTGGTACTATCCTAAGCAAGAATTCTTTTTCTCAGACACAAACTATAGCGATGCTAGGCAGTATTGTAACCACAACATTTACTTGCGATCTTATAAAAATAAAACTTGCAGTTAAATTTTCACCGTTATTAAATCAAAAGTTTATCAAAAAAGTAAACGTAATTGTCGGCAGCATTTTTATACTAATAGCCCTTTATTTGCTTACTAAAACGTTTATTATTAAATAAAAGACCTTTTTGTTTTACATTAAGAGCTTACACAAATGCTAATTAGTCATCGTCATCTTTATCTTCTCTTTTTAATTTCAAAAATGCACTTCGTTTTGGTGCCGGCATTTTGCTTCCTAAACCTCTAATAGTTTCCCAAACAATTTGACTAAACTCTAAATCATTAATTAAATCTGGCTTAGACAAATCTAGCTTTCCAGATTTTTCCGAATTTTTGTTAACAGCCACGTTCATTTCATTTAAATCAATATTGTTTTTCAAAGAAACAAAACCTTTGGCCGATGGGGTTTTATTAAAACTTCGCCACATGGGAGTTGCGGCAGCATCATATTGGCTCATTGGAGGTAATCCCAAAATAAGCTCAATGGTTCGAAGCATGGCAGAAGTAGAATACATCGTATGGTCTACAAAACCTCTTTTAACATACCCACCAGCCACATAAGCAGTACTACGATGAGCATCAACATGATCGGAACCATTCTGGGCATCATCTTCTAAAATAAAAATAGCAGTTTGCTCCCAAATCTTGGATTGCGATAAATATTCTACTAATTTCCCTACAGCCAAATCATTATCAGCCACCATTGCCTCTGTAGTAGGACTCCCGATTCTAGCACCAGAAGTATGGTCATTGCCAAGTCTGAGTATGTTTAATTGTGGAATGGCACCTAATAAGCTTAAAGAATCAAAATCTTTTTTCCATTGTTCTACTCTGACGATATCTTTTATTTTATTATCATAAGAAGAGAACGTAGGGCAATAATTGTTTTTTAGATTTGGGAGTTTGCTCCGTTGATCTACGAATTCTCCGTACGACCTGTAACTTACGCCAGCCCTATAGGCAAAATCCCATATGAAACCATTTTTGGGGTGAGCTATGAATTTACTTCCTTCATAATCGTATGTACCTCCTCTCCCACCATAGCTAGTTACCCAATTTTTTTCAATATAATCGTTGGCATAAGCGGCCGTAGACCAATTGTGTCCGTCAGCACTAACCTCGGAATCCACATAAAAATTATCCAATAAAACAAACTGTTTGGCAATTGCATGTTGATTGGGTGTGGTTCTTTCAGGAAAAAGACATAAAGTTGAATCTCCGTTTCCTTCTTTTATATCTCCAAGCACCTGATCGTATGTCCTATTTTCTTTAATTACATAAAACACATGCTTGATTGGAGATTTCTCCCCTACCTTATTTGGAATTGGGTTTCCTATTTCTCCTTCAGCATTTAATTCTTTAATTTTGGAATATGGAGTATTTAAATAAACCAATTTCGAAAGTTCGGCCAAAGTACTTTCATTAGGAAAATCGAAAATAGAAAGTGTGCCTTTAAATAAGCCTCCAATATATTGCGTTCCTCGTGCTGCTTCGGGATTTGCTCCTTTATACAAGGGGCTTTTAGAACTTATTGGATTTGGGCCATCTGGATTTGCAAAAGAAGTCAAGCCTTTTCCGTTGGTAACAAAAACTTTATTGCCTATAATCTTTACAGCACTTGGGTACCATCCTGTTGGAATAAATCCTAAAGAAAAGCTTTTCCCTTTTTCTTTTACATCAAAAACCGCTAAACAGTTATTATCTGCATTGGCTATTAATAACTTATCTTCTTTTGCATTTAGAGCTACTGCATTAGGAGTGGTACCCAATGGTGCATCTGGATATAAAGAACAAGATAAAACTTCAATTTTTTCTTTTGATTGGGTATTAATTACAGAAACAGTATTGTCATTTCCATGAGAAACATACATAAACTGACCATTTTTTGTTAAAACCATATCATTAGGATTCTTGTCCGTAAGCACTTCACCAACTATGCTTTCAGAATTAACATCAAAGAAAAGAATTTTAGCCCCGCCCCATAAAGATATATAAAGCGTTTTGGCATCGGGTGAAAGAAGACAAGTGTAGGGTTCATTTGTAAGGGCAATTTTCTTTTCTACACTTCGAGTTTTTATATCGAGTATATACAATGAATTATTTTCTTTGGTAACCACATAAATTTTAGTGTTAGTTACCGTTAAACCTCCCGGTGAAACTTTAATAGGCCATGGCTTGTCTAAAATTATTTCGCCGTCTTCTATTAATTTATTGTTTATGATTTTAAAAATCAATATTTTATTATCATTTCCTCCGGAAGCATAGATTTGCTTTTCATCGGCACTAAATGCTAGTCCAAGCCACGTTTTATCCACTACTTTATCGTCCAAAATGGCATTACTTTTTGCATCTATCAGAGTAATACTTTGTGTGCTTTGGCCACTGTTACTTACTGCTAACAACCTTTTTGAAGGGGAAGAAACGAGATTTATGGGTAAATCTTGCAACGGAAGAGATGAACCTATTGGGGTAATTGACCATCCATTGGGTAAAGTAAGTCTGTTGTCATTTAACTTTTTAAAATAAGCAATCTCACTTTTTGTGAATTGCTGAGGCTTATTTACGCAATTAAAAAAAAACAATAAAAGGCTTGAATAGTAAAGGACTTTTTTCATAAATAATTATTTTTTGCTGTCTAATTTCCTAAATGCTATTTTTAAAGTCCAAAGGTAGAAGATAACTTTAAATATTATCCAAATGAGTGATTAAGTAATTATAAAGTTATGCATTTTTGAAACAATAATAAATGAAGTTTCGGTAAACTTAACATTTGTATTTTTATTTAATTGATGCAATATCTTTTAAAATATTTAATTTCATTAAGATATTTGGCTTTAAAAGAAAATCTATTGCCACTAAAAAAATTATCAATCTTAAAATAGAAAGTCATAAATCATTTTAAAATAAACCATCTAAGTGAAATTTAATACCAGCTTATAAAGGTCTTTTACTATTTTTGTATTCGAATCAAAAAAACCTCAAATTAGATGTCAAAAGTATTAATAATAGGAGCTGGAGGAGTCGGGACGGTTGTAGTGCATAAATGTGCCTTAAACAACCATGTTTTTTCTGATATACTTTTAGCCAGTCGAACCAAATCCAAATGTGATAGAATTGCTAACGAAGTACAAGAAATGCATGGCGTTGAAATAAAAACAGCACAAGTTGACGCTGATAATGTAGCAGAATTAGTGCAATTAATAAAATCATTTAATCCTGAATTAGTTATCAATGTAGCATTGCCCTATCAAGACCTAACCATCATGGATGCATGTCTTGAAACTGGTGTACATTACTTAGATACAGCAAATTATGAAACAAAAGACGTAGCTAAATTTGAATATAGCTGGCAGTGGGCTTATCAGGAAAGGTTTAAGAAAGCTGGCCTAATGGCATTATTAGGTTGTGGCTTTGATCCAGGAGTGACACAAGTGTATACAGCTTATGCTAGCAAGCATTATTTTGACGAAATGCACTATCTTGATATCATTGACTGCAATGCTGGGGATCATGGAAAAGCTTTTGCAACGAATTTTAATCCAGAGATAAATATTCGAGAAATTACACAACCAGGCAGATACTGGGAAAATGGCGAATGGATAGAAATCCCAGCAATGTCTATTCATAAATCAATAGATTATCCAAATATAGGACCCAAAGAATCTTATGTATTGTATCATGAAGAACTGGAATCTTTGGTTAAAAACTTCCCTACTTTAAAAAGAGCTCGCTTTTGGATGACTTTTGGACAATCTTATATCACTCATTTGCAAGTCTTAGAAAATGTAGGAATGACCAGTATTGCTCCTATTAAATTTCAAGGAATGGATATTGTTCCATTAGAATTCCTTAAAGCTGTTTTACCTCCACCCGAGTCTCTTGGAGAAAATTATACTGGTCAAACCTCTATTGGCTGCCAAATAAAAGGTATTAAAGATGGTAAAGATGTTACCTACTATGTTTGGAATAATTGCCATCATGCGGAAGCCTATAAAGAAGTAAAGTCACAAGCCGTTTCCTATACCACGGGCGTGCCTGCTATGATAGGGGCTTTGTTGATGTTAACGAATAAGGAATGGATGAAAGCGGGTGTTTACAATTGCGAAGAGCTTAATCCTGACCCTTTTATGAAGCTTTTGAATATTCATGGCCTTCCATGGAATGAAAGATTAAACGAGGAATTACCTCATGAATATTAATTAGAATAAAGGCAGCTTTTTTAGCTGCTTTTTTTATATAACCTTCCACTATAATTATTTTTCTTTGCCCATTTTTTTTGAAATTCTTTTAATTTTATAAAAAAAAGTATATTTTTAAAAAAATTTAAAAACCAACCCTTAATTTAATGAAACAAAACAAATCATATATCGGTCCTTTACTCATCATTGGTATTCTATTTTTTGTTTTTGGATTTGTTACTTGGGTTAATGGGACTCTAATTGCCTTCTTTAAAAAGGCTTTTAATCTTGATAATACAAGTTCTCTTTTGGTAACCTTTGCCTTTTTTATTTCCTATACCGTCATGGCAATTCCCTCATCGAGTGTGTTAAAAAAAGTAGGTTTTAAAAAAGGTATGTCATTGGGTTTATTTATAATGGCCATTGGAACTTTGATTTTTGTACCCGCCGCAAAAATTGAATCCTATCAATTATTTCTATTGGGATTGTTTACTATTGGAATCGGCTTAACTTTATTACAAACAGCATCTAATCCTTATTTAACAATTTTAGGCCCTCGAGAAAGTGCTGCACAAAGAATCAGTTTGATGGGTATTGCAAATAAAACTGCCGGAATTTTAAGTCAAAAAGTCATTGGAGGAATTTTGTTAGCGGGGGCCACTGCCACATCTGCTTCCTTAACTACTGCCGAAGAGTTAGACAAAGTGGTAACTCCCTATTTAATTTTAACAATCGTTTTAGTATTATTGGCAATTTTAATCATGTTTTCTAAAGGACTTCCTGAAGTGTCTGAAGAGCAAGAAGGCCTTGAAAATACACTTCAGTCTGCCAAAAAAAGTGTTTTTGAGTTCCCGAATTTGGTTTTAGGACTTATTGCTCTTTTTGCTTACGTTGGTTTAGAGGTAATTTCTGGTGATACAATCATTTCTTATGGAATATCTTTAGGTTTCCCTGAATCGGAAGCGAAAGATTTCGGTACTTATACCCTTTGGTTAATGATGGCCGGATATATTATGGGAATATTTTTGATTCCAAAATATGTTTCTCAGCAAAACTGGTTGAAGTATTCTTCCATTTTTGGCTTTTTGGTTTCTATTTTAGCTTTATTTACTTCGGGTTTTACTTCCATTTTTTGCATCGCTCTTTTAGGTTTGGCCAATGCCATCATGTGGCCTGCAATTTGGCCATTAGCTATTGATGGATTAGGGAAATTTACCAAAATTGGTTCAGCATGGCTTATTATGATGATAGCAGGAGGAGCACTGCTTCCTCTGGTTTATGGCAAACTTGCTGATATTTTTAATACACAGCAAGCTTATTGGATTCTAGTGCCTTTGTATATCTATGTTTATTATTTCGCAACTATAGGCTATAAAAAGAAGAATTGGTAATTGATTTTTATTAATCACATAAAATGATTTTAGCAATTCATAATTCTTTTTGACTTCACATCAATTATTATTTTTATACAAAAGTTAGCTCTACATTGTGCATTACAAAGTCTTCATTATGTAGGTTTGGAATCGATAGAAAAATGAAATTGAAATAAGCAGAAGAAAGTATGCTAGACAAAAGTATACTTTTATAAAAGACAGGTATCGGGATTATTCATTCTATAAATATCATACTATACCCCTAAAAAAAACTTAAGCCCGGTTTCAACTGAAACCGGGCTAAGTGACTATTTAACCCTAACCTATTAAACTATGAAAATTCAATATTCTAAATTAAAGGCTTGTCAAAGCCTGATTTACCGAAGGAATGTCTACCATTTCAACTTCGTCAGAAATGTTGTTACTGCTTGACCAAATAAATTCAAAAACTGAATGATTTAAATTTATTTTTTTTGCCCAAATTTTAGCTTCTGACTTCCTCATGCCTTCTAATGAGGCACTTAAATTTTTTGCTGCTACCATAAATTCTTTTTTATCAGAATCTTTGAGGTTGTAAAAACCTACGGTAGATGAATTAAAAAGGTTCACTATTTCAGTATATTTCTTCAATTCCTCCATGTTCTTTTTTGATACCTTCTTTGCTTTTTTATTTACAAAAGTGGTAAGTTCGGTAGTACTTTTAGCAACTGTATTTTTTGATGCTATTCCGTTCGCCATAACGCTCTGAGCGTTAGAAGTAATTGTTCCAAAAACTAAGGCGATAATAATTGTTTTAATTTGCTTTTTCATGATTTAATCTATTTTATTTTCGTGAATCATGATGCAAAATTGCACTGTTAAAATTTATTCACCAAATTTTGTATGGCATATTAAACAAAATATTATACTTAAATATTAAAATTTACAAAATATAAAATCAAAAATCAACCTTTAAATAGAATTAGATAAAATTTAATTTTGCATATATATTATTTTCATTAGAATTATTTGTATTTCTAGTAAATGTAAATATTCTTGAAATAGTACAATCATTCGTTTAGAAAATTCATTGTTCGATCTATTCCTAGTGTAGAAAAGCTCAAAATCATATCAATGGCTTTGTCTAACTTAATAGGTAACTCCGCAAAATCATTTTTATCAAATTGCCCTAATACGTAATCAATTTGTCTTCCTTTAGCGAAATCATTCCCAATGCCAAATTTTAAGCGAGGATAAAGGT
>JANNWE010000641.1:0-2398 GCA_031414675.1 Cytophagaceae bacterium | reverse complement strand
ATGGGTAGACAGTACAATGGCTACCATGAACCTCGACCAGAAAATAGGTCAACTTTTCATGATTAGCACATTTTCGAATAGAAATGAAGCAGAATATCGAAAAATAGAGGAACAAATTGAAAAATACCATTTAGGAGGTTTAATATTTTTTCAAGGTACTCCTTTAAAACAAGCCGAACTTACCAATAGATATCAAAGTAGTTCAAAAATTCCACTTATGATAGGAATTGATGCTGAATGGGGCATTGGTATGCGTTTAGATGATACTGAAACTTTCCCAAAAGCCATAACACTTGGTGCAACAGGAAACCCAGAAGTAGTTGAAAAAGTGGGATTTGTGATTGGACAACAATGCAAAAGAATGGGAATTCATATCAATTTTGCTCCTGATGCGGATATCAACTCAAACCCTAAAAACCCAGTTATAAATTTTAGATCTTTTGGAGAGTCTTCTAATATGGTTGCAAGCCTTTCAAGAGCCTACGGTAAAGGATTAAAAAGAGCGGGTATCATGGGGTCTGCAAAACATTTCCCGGGACATGGTGATACTGATATTGATTCTCATAGGTCTTTGCCCATTCTTAATCATTCAAAAAAACATCTTGAGGAAATAGAAACAATTCCCTTTAAAGCCTTAATAGCTGATAGTGTGGCAAGTATAATGATTGGCCACCTCCATGTTCCAAGCTTAGATAATGAGGCCAATATATCAGCAAGTGTTTCTAGAAAAGTTATTAAGGGGTATTTAAAAGAAGAGTTAAATTATAAGGGTTTAGTCATTACTGATGCTCTGAATATGAGAGGGCTTTTACGATATTTTCCTACCGGCGAGGCAGAAGTAAAAGCGTTTGAAGCAGGTAATGATATTTTGTTACAAACTGCAAATTTAGACGTAGCTTTTAACGCTTTAAAGACAAAGTTTTTAGACAGTACTTTAAATGTATCGGACCTAGACCAGAAAGTAAAAAAAATTCTTCAAGCTAAGTATTGGGTTGGTTTAAATAATTTTAAACCCATTGAGTTAAGAAATTTGATGAGCGACATAAATAACCTACAAATTGAAGGAGTTAAAAGTGAAGTCTTTTCCAATTCTGTTACAGTGGTGAAGGACGATAGAATTATTTTGCCTTTTAAAAGCCTAAATACTTTAACCTTTGCTTCAGTCGCTATTTCAGCAAAATCTGACAATGTTTTTCAAAAAACGCTGTCTTTATATGGCAACACCAAAAACATAACTATGCCTTATAAACCTGCCAAAAGTTCAGACTGGTCATGGATAGCTGAAGAAGCAGCTAAAAGCGATGTAGTAATTATAAGCGTACACGATTTACATAATTTAGAAAGTAGAAATTATGGAGTTGTACCAGAAACTATAGCATTGATTAGGGCAATAGCTGAAAAAACAGCGGTAGTTGTTTGTGTTTTTGGCAATCCATATTGTTTAAAGCTCTTTGATGAGTTTGAAACTGTAGTGTGTGGCTACGAAGATGAAAATGCTGCTTATATAGCTGTAGCCAATATTCTTTATGGGGTACAAGCATCAGTTGGCAAAATACCTGTAAACACACTTTCAAAAGAAGCAAAACTAAACGATGGGATAAAAACCTTAGAATTAGGAAGATTAGGATATGCCACTCCAAGTGCTGTGGGAATGAATAATATAAAACTTGAAAAAATAAATGAGGTAATTTCACGAAGCATTAAAGAAGGTGAATTCCCTGGATGTCAAGTTTTAGTGGCTAGAAAAGGAAAAGTTGTATTCCATAAAGCCTATGGCAACCAACGTTATGGATTAGATGAACCAGTTGACAATCTAAGTATTTTCGATTTAGCCTCACTAACAAAAGTTACGGCAACCTTGCAGGCTGTAATGGTACTATTTGATCAAAAAAAATTAGATGTGAATCAAACCCTTTCTTACTATTTACCCAACCTAAAAAACACCAACAAAAGTGAAATAAAAATAAAAGACATTTTATTACACCAAGCCGGATTAAAAGCTTTCATTCCGTTCTGGACCAATACAAAAAAAGGAACCTTTAATTCCAACTATTATTCTTTTCAAGATAGTACTAAAAGCCAACTAACCGTAGCCGAAAACTTATTCATAATTCCAAGTATAAAAGATTCGGTATTAAAATGGATAGTCGAAAGCCCTCTAATATTTCAAAAAGGAGAAAAAAGATATGAGTATTCAGATTTGGGTTTAATTTTGTTACAAAGGGTAGTTGAACAAATAACTAAAATGCCCCTAAATGAATATCTCGATAGAAAAATTTATTATCCCTTAGGCATGACAAACACTGGATTTAATCCTCTAAATAAAATAGAAATCAATCGAATTATGCCAACTGAAGTAGATAATACCTTTCGAGAAAAAGCAATAAAAGGAACTGTT
>JANNWE010000640.1:0-1672 GCA_031414675.1 Cytophagaceae bacterium | reverse complement strand
GTTTAATTTCGAATTTATTAAATAGAATTTAATGAAAGTTAATAGGTGTTAATAACTTCTTTACGTTGTTATAAAAAATGGTTTATTTTTTTATTGAAGCAAGATTAAAAGTTAATCCAAAATATAAGCCTAATTCATATCTGTCAATGGTTGGAATCTTGGCAGCATAGCTATCACCAACTTTTAAACCTTCACTGAGCCTAGTAAGTCTTGAAGTGGAGAGTCCAAAATTTAGATTGATTAGATTAGTTCTGCCTAACGAAATGCTTGGCCCTAGGAAAAAATTTATAGATTTTTTTTCGTTTACCGATACTCCAATTCCTAAATTCCCTCCAATTTTAACTGGTGCACTGCTCGTGGAACCAAAATACAGCATGGTGGTGATCACCGGAGTGATTAAGTCCATATCTGTTGCCGTAATTTTTCCGTTATATGTTCCATAGCTTTGCGGGTTTTCAAAATAATTTACAAACATAATGCCCGCATATGTGGCTATTTTTAATTCATTAATTTTGAATTTAAACGTTTCTGATTTTAAGAATTCTCGCTGGTTTTTATTTTCTATGGTACTGGTATTAATTTTATAGAAATTTATGTTTAACAAATCTGAGTTATAATTTGCAGTTGTTGCAAATGTGTAAGAATATTTTTTTTCTAGGATTATTCTGTAGTCCTGATAGAAATTAAGTAATTCCTGAATTATTTTTTCTTGACTTAATTCTTTAGCTGCCTGCTGAAAAGACTCGAAGTTTTTTGTTTCGATTTTACGGACAAAGTCGGAGTCGGCAGACCTGGTTTTTACTCCATTTTCTTCTTTAAAGGCATTATTTAGGGCTTCTGAGGCCAATTCTATCATAAGGGCATTTTCACTTGCTATCTGTTTTAGCCTTTCTAAAATTTCTGTTTGGTTTTTATCACTTTTAAAGAGTTTTTTGGTTTCTGCGTCTAAAAAATCTATGGCTTTTGTTGCACTCATTTTTATGTTTTCTTCCGTGCTGTTGAATTCTAAACGTAACTTTTTCAAGTCATAATCCACTTCTTTTATTTTTGCAAATGCCTGAAATCTGGAATTCATCAAAATAGTTAAATCATCAAAACTATAATTTGGAATATTAGATAGCTCTTCTTTATTGATAAGTAATTTATTTGTTTTTAAAGGGCTAGCAACTTGGCCTCTACTTTTAGTTATACCCTCTAAAACGCCAGCAAATTCTTTACCCAGACTTGGAGCTACCATTTTGTTTTGTAAAAAGGAAAAGATTGCATTTTGATTGGAAGTCATTAGCAAGGTATCAATCACAAAAGACTTTTTCGAAATCCTTTCTAACTCTAAGGCTTCTGGATTAAAGTTGGTGATTTTAAATTTAATGTTTGACCCAGGTTTTATTTTAAACTCTTTTTTATGTAGCGTGTCTTTTGTGTTTTTTAAATTTATTACATTGGTTTTCTGGCTAATTAAGTCATAATTAATTTCAAAATCTTGAGCATTAGAGGCTAAAGAAAATAGGAAAACTAAACCTATAAAGATTTGTAGAAATTTTAAGTTTTTCATTTTGCTTCACTAATTAATAGTAATTTTTGAACAGACCAGTTTGTTGGAATTGATTCCTCAATACCTCGAGATTTTGTTCCGACGTTTTCTAACAAAGAAGCTAATGGATTTGAGTTGAAA
>JANNWE010000639.1:0-2709 GCA_031414675.1 Cytophagaceae bacterium | reverse complement strand
AATGC
Organism: Cytophagaceae bacterium; assembly: GCA_031414675.1. GTDB lineage: Bacteria > Bacteroidota > Bacteroidia > Cytophagales > Spirosomataceae > Leadbetterella. The sequence goes on along the minus strand of JANNWE010000639.1, from coordinate 2,704 downwards.
CACAGCACCCCCAAATGCGTTTAGTTTTTCTTCAGAAATAGCATAATGCTCTGCAAAAGCCATAGGCACTACTGAAAAAGCTTCATTTATTTCAAAAAAATCAATGTCATTTATAGTCAAATTTGCTTTTTTTAAGGCTTTATCTGCTGCTATAATTGGAGCAATAGTAAACCATTCTGGCTCACGGGCTCCATCAGCAAATGATACTATTTTAGCTAAGGGCTTTAGATTGTTCTTTTCTAAATAATCTTTTGAGACCAATATTAAAGCCGCTCCGCCATCGTTTATTGTGGAAGCATTGGCAGCAGTAACTGTACCATCTTTTGTGAAAACAGGTTTCAGAGCAGGAATCTTTTCAAAATTAACTTTTTTAAACTCTTCATCTTCTTTTATTTCAGAAATATTGCCTTTTTTGTCGGTTAAAATAACTGGAGTAATTTCTTTTGAAAAATTTCCATTTTCGGTATTTATGGCAATTTTTTTATAAGAATTTATAGCATATTCATCTTGTTGTTGGCGGGTGATTTCAAATTTAGCTGCCGTGGCATCTGCAAAACAACCCATAGCTTTTTGTTGATAAACATCTGTCAATCCATCCTTGGCAAGACCGTCAATTAAAACCCCATTTCCGTAGCCATAACCGTACCGAGCTTTTTCTAAATAAAATGGAATTTGTGACATGTTTTCCATACCTCCAGAAATCACCACTTCGTTATCACCAATGGAAATGCTTTGTGCGGCTAGCATGGTGGCTTTCAAACCGGAAGCACAAACTTTATTGATTAAAGTTGTAGGTAATGAATTTGGTAAACCTGCTTTTAAAGCTACTTGGGTAGCTGGAGCTTGACCTAAATTTGCTTGTACAACACTTCCAAACATAAATTCATCTACATCTTCTGGGTTTAATTGAATTGAATCTACTGCACCTTTTACTGCTAAAGCACCCAAATCTACTGCAGAAGTGTTTGAAAAAACTCCTCCGAAACTACCAATGGGCGTTCTTTTTGCCGCCACAATAAATACTTCTTTCATTTTATTTTTAATTTGATGATTTTTTACTTTTGAAAATACCAGTATATTTTTTTACAGTTCAAAGAGATATAAATAAAATAAATCAATGAGCCTCTAGCCAATTTTTTCCAACACCTATTCCCGTATCAATTTTAACGTCCATTGGTATAGCTGTAGTCATAAAATAGTGAACTTTTTCTTTTAAAAGATCAATTTCTGATATATGGGCATCAAAAACGAGTTCGTCATGAACTTGCAGAATCATTTTAGATTGTAAACCTTCGGTTTTTAAATAATTGTGAATGTTTATCATGGCCACTTTTATCATATCCGCTGCGGAGCCTTGTATTGGGGCATTAATAGCATTTCTCTCGGCAAATCCTCTATTGGTTTGATTTCTAGAATTAATGTCTTTCAAATAACGTCTTCTTCCCAAAATAGTTTCCACAAATTCTTGTTCTCTTGCTTTTATAATACAGCTGTCCATAAAGGTTTTAACGCTAGGGAATTGCAAAAAGTAAGCATCTATTATGTCTTTCGCCTCGCCTCTAGGAATTCCTAGTCTTTGGGCTAATCCAAATGCTGAAATGCCATAAATAATTCCAAAATTTACCATTTTGGCCTTTCTTCGCATATCCGAATCTACATTTTCTAAAGCTACATTAAATACCTTAGCCGCAGTAGTGGAGTGAATATCAATATTATTATTAAATGCCTGTATCATACTACTGTCTTTACTGAAAGCGGCCATTATTCTTAATTCTATTTGAGAATAATCAGCTGATAAAATCAGATGGTTTTCGTCTCGTGGAATAAAGGCTTTTCTTATTTCCCTTCCCCTAACAGTTCGTATAGGAATATTTTGTAAATTTGGATTGGTAGAGCTTAGTCGACCAGTTGCTGTAACAGCTTGATTATAAGAAGTATGTACTCTTCCAGTTTTTTTATTAATAAGAGCGGGCAGGGCTTCCACGTAAGTACTTTTTAGTTTACTCAATTCTCTAAAATCTAGAATTTTCTTTACAATTTCATGCTCTGCTTCGTAATTACTAAGCACATCTTCTCCAGTGGCGTATTGTCCGGTAGGTGTTTTCTTTGGTTTAGCATCTATTTTCATTTGCTCGAAAAGAATTTCGCCTAACTGTTTGGGGGAACCCACATTAAATTCGAGTCCTGCAATTTCGAAAATTTCTGACTGAGTTTGAACTAAGTCCTTTTGGAGTGTACTCGATAATTCGGCAAGTGCTAGTACATCTAGTTTTACGCCTTCTATTTCCATAGCACTTAAAACCCGCACTAATGGCACTTCAAGTTCATATAAAAGCTTCTCTTGGTTTGTTTTTTTTAGGGCAATATCTAAAACATTTTTAAGCTGTAGCGTAATATCGGCATCTTCAGCCGCATATTCTTTAATTATTTCGAAAGGCACGTCCCGCATATTACCTTGTAATTTCCCTTTTTTTCCAATTAAATCTTCAATACTTACTGGTTCATAATTGAGATAATTAGCGGCTAAATAATCCATTCCGTGCCTTTGTTCTGGCTCTAATATGTAATGAGCCAGCATCGTATCATACAACTCACCTTTAATCTCAATGCCATAATTGCTTAAAATGGTGAGGTCATATTTGAGATTTTGTGCAATTTTTTTTATTTTTTCATTTTCAAAAACAATTCTAAACTCTTCCATAAT
>JANNWE010000638.1:0-7168 GCA_031414675.1 Cytophagaceae bacterium | reverse complement strand
GTACCGGAGTTTTGGTTTACTACTCGAATAGTTGCGGATGGAATAGCTTCATTAGATTCTGTGTAAACAAAACCTCTGAGTACGAAGAAATTTTGGGAATTACCAGTGTTGGGGAATAAAACTCCAAAAAAAACTAAGAACGAATAAATATAAATTTTCGCACTTATCCCGATGATGTATAAATAAATTTTAAATCAATTACTATCAATACTTTAACGAAAATTTCGTATTTTTAAGTAAAATTGTATTAAACAAAGATATGAATTTAAACACGCTTAATAAAAAATTTGATACCGAAGAAAAGTGTCTGGCTTATTTGGAGCAACTCAGGTGGAATGGGCAAGTAACTTGTCTTAATTGTAGCTCTGAAAAGGTGCGTTACGAAGAAACAAACCACCGCTACCATTGCAATAATTGTTCTGATAAATTTAGTATTATCAACGGAACAATATTTGAAAGTACAAGATACCCTTTGGTTGATTGGTTTAAGGTTATTACGCTCATTCTAAATACGAAAACAGGTATTTCTGCAATGGATATTATGAGAAACATGGATTGCTCATATAAAACCGCTTGGTATATTGCTATGCGTGTTCGTTGTGCCATGATTGACCCTTGTATTGAACTTCAAAACATCGTTGAAATGGACGAAAGTTATGTAGGCGGAAAACCACGTAAAAAAGGAGTCATGGAAGATGCTAATAGAGATGTGGCAACCGTAACAAATAAGCGTGGCAGGGGAACAAACAAAACCCCGATTGTGGGTATAGTTGAGCGAAATGGTGAAGTAGTTTTGCAAGTTGCAACTCGTTTGACATCAAATTTTTTACTTGGAATGTTGAAAGAAAATGTGAAACTTGAAAATGCAATAGTAATGACTGACGAATTTAAAGGTTATGCCAAATTTGATGAAGTTGTAGAGCATTTAACAATTGACCACAGTAAAAAACAGTTCTCAAAAGGCATAGTACACACCAATACAATGGAAGGATTTTGGGCAATAGTAAAAAACTCAATTAGGGGCAATTACATTGCTCTAAGTAAGAAGTATTTGCCGTTTTATTTGGTTCAAGCACAGTACATTTTTAACCGTAGAAATGCTAAAAATGATGTTTTTGAAGAATTTTTAATACAAGCAGTTAAAGTTGATAAAAGTGATTTTATGAATTTATATAAGCCTGTAAAAGAAGTTAGAAGTTTAGTTTATAAACCTAAAAGTAAGGTTAAATGTTCTTAGACTTGATTTCTGTTATCAAAACTATTGATAATAGATTCCTTATCCTCAATTATTTTTGGCAATAAAACTAACAAAAATATTAATTGAAAAGATGTGTAAAATAACGCATTAACTAAGTAGTTAATTATTTGCAATTCTGATTTTGGAAATAATAATGTTATTAAAGAAAAAAGGATGATATTAATAACCGCCATACCCATTATAATAAACGGTAATATTACGCTATTTTTCCTTTCCCTAAGAAGCCAAATTATTGAGAAAAGAAAAACAAATATTCCTATCCAAGAAGATGAAAAAACATGAATGTAAAAATTAAATTTATAACTTATGCCACTTGTATTTAAAGAATTATTATTTGTAATAGCTGTTTGTTCTATTCCAGCATTGGTAGTGTCTTTTGTTTGGGAAAATTGGTCTTTGTTATCATCAAAGAAAAAAAGAAAAAAATGTTCTAAAACTGATTCTCTTTGAATAATTCGATATTCAATTTTTTGAATCATTTTTTTTGTTGTAGTGTCAATTTTAGGGTTTTGAATTATTTGTTCAATCTCTTTAATGTTGTCTATTTTATTAGAAATTCTGTAATTTCTAATAAAATCAGTTGAATCATTTATAAACCATAAAAGAACAAAAATGGCTATTACAATTACAAATTTAATAAACGAACGAGCTTCTCTTAAAAAAGCAATTAATGAATGTAGTATTTGCTTAGAAATATCACCTGAATCCATAATATATGGCTTTAAATTTGAACAAATCTAAGAAAAATATTTTACACTATACATCATCGGGATAAGTACGTAAATTTTTAACAAATGGTCTACTTTTAATTAGTTTATTTATGTAACGAAGCAAAAAATAGGTTTAGTATCTATCTAAATGTTCATTGGCATTGAAACTAGTATTAATAGAATATACCGTATTTTGTTCTATAAAATATAAATAGAAGTTTTTTAAAAGTAAATTTCACGCAAATTGTTTCTATCTCAGTGACGCTCGATTTACTTACCAATATAGCTTATTATTTTCTAGTCTTAAGGAAGTAAACAGTTTTAAATGGAACCGCTAAATATAAATCACTTAATAGAAATAAAAAGGGGACATAGAAGAATCAATTTGGATTTCCTTTTTGGAAGACCACTTCTTTAACCAAGGAAACTGAATTAAGATAAATTATCATGCATTGGGCCTGGCTGGGATTTTGAATCTGCAAGCAATGTGGCCCTTTTTCTAAAAAATAAACGAAAATTTTTTCATTTTTTTTATCCAAAATCTGGTAATCGTACCGGCCCAAAGTAGCGAAAATTTGGTTTTCAAATGTGCCTAAAAGTTTGGATTTGTTAGCTTGTAAGTTCTCGAAAGCCTTTAGTCTTTCGTTTTTACAGCCCCCTCTATCTTGTTTAAAACTTTCAGAATCAAAATTCGGAATGGAAATTGGAGTTCTTGACTGGCAGGAAGCAAGAAGTAAAAGTATCCAAAATATATTTTTCATATTTAATCTTTGCTTTGAAACATTCCTACCAAACTATTTGAAATAGAGAGCACAATACTAAAAATTAAAGGGGGAATCAAGCCATTAACTTTGAAACCATCTACTAGGTAATCGCATGCATACACTATAAAAATGCTAATAAGCAATGAAAACAAGCCCAAGGTAAGAAAGGTAATAGGAATCGCAATTAAATTTAAAATAGGTTTAACAAAAGTATTTAAAATACTCATTACCAAAGCCACAATAATACTGGTTTGGAAAGAATCTACATTTATTCCTTTCAGATATTTTGGCAAAATCAGTACCACAAGGGCACAAATCACTAGTCGGACTAAATAGTTTATCATTTTAATTTATGTCTTTTAATTAATTCCTCAATGACCTCATTTAATGTATATTCTTTTGCTTCGATAAGCACTAAATAGTGGAATAAGAGATCGGCAGCTTCTCCTAAAAACAACTCTTTGTGGTTATCTTTAGCTTCAATTACTAATTCCACGGCTTCTTCACCAACTTTCTGTGCAATTTTGTTAATGCCTTTTTGAAATAGAGAAGAAGTATATGACTCTTGGGTTGGAAACATTTTTCTTTCTTTGATTATATCTGCCAATTTTTCAATGAACATCACTTTGGAAGTGTTTGTTTCTTGCCAACAGGTGTCATCTCCTGTATGACAGGCTGGTCCATCGGGCCTAGCTTTTATGAGTAATGAATCCCCATCGCAGTCAATCAAAATTTCAACAACATTTAAAAAATTATCGGATGTTTCACCTTTGGTCCAAAGTCTGTTTTTAGATCTACTATAAAAAGTGACTTTACCCGATTCCAATGTGGTTTCATACGCTTCAGTATTCATGTAACCTTGCATTAGCACTTTAAGAGTGTTAACATCTTGAACAATAGCAGGTAATAATCCGTCAGCGTTTTTGGTGAAATCAGGTATTCTTGACATCCATTCGTTTTAAGATTACAAAAATACGATTGGTGGTGGAATAAAAGGAAAATATTTTCTATTTTTTTAAAATAAGGCTTGACAAATAAAAAAAGTGGGTTTATCTTTGCACCCACATTAAACGAAACGGTACTAAATCGTTTAAATTAATGCGAAAGTAGCTCAGTTGGTAGAGCGTAACCTTGCCAAGGTTAAGGTCGCGGGTTCGAGACCCGTCTTTCGCTCTGAAAGTCTAAGTTCCGCGTTCAAGTGGGGCTTTTTTTTTCAAGGGGCACATTACCCGCCGGGGTGGTGGAACTGGTAGACACGCAGGACTTAAAATCCTGTGAGCCTTATCGCTCGTACGGGTTCGATTCCCGTCCCCGGTACTAGGAAGGCTAAAAAGAGCCAACCAATCGAAGCAAAAAAGAGTGTAAGTTGCTAATTTATAGTAATTTACGCTCTTTTTTGTTTTCAAGGTTTTTTTGATTTGTTATCGTTTCCTCAAAAACTTTTTAGAAAACTTAAAAATATTTTTCTACTTTTTATTCCTTATAGCTATTTTTTAAAATTTTATCTTTTAAGACTTGGAAACCTCTTTTTATAATAATGGTGTGAGTTCCTATATGGTACCGAAAAGCGGCTTTAATTCAAATACAGTATCGAGAAATAATCGCCATTATAAAAATATAAAACAATTTTATTTTATTTGTATAAAATTATTTTTAGACTAATCTAAAAATTATTTTTAGATTTAATAAAAAAATTGTAGGTTTGTCATAGAGATTGAATAAATATGACTATTTCAGAAGAAAACTATATTAAAGTAATTTTTCATTTATCACATTTTTCTATTAAAGGAGTAAGTACAAATTCGATAGCAGAAATGGTAGTAACAAAAGCATCTTCAGTAACTGATATGTTGAAGAAGCTTTCTGATAGACAATTGGTTTCTTATCAAAAATATCAAGGTGTGACTTTAACAGAAAAAGGATTTCTTTGTGCTAAAGCAATTGTCAGAAAACACCGCTTATGGGAAGTTTTTTTGGTCGAGAAGTTAGATTTCTCTTGGGATGAGGTACATGAAATAGCAGAAGAATTGGAACATATTAAGTCAGAAAAACTAATTAATAAATTGGATGCTTTTTTAGGTTTTCCAGCCTTTGACCCACATGGTGATCCAATTCCAGACATAAAAGGTGAAATTATAAAAATTGATAAAAAATTATTGTCAGAAGCAAAAATTGATGTTGAATATGTCTGTGTTGGAGTTAAGAATTCAGCTGTAGAGTTTCTAAAGTATTTAAATAATCACACTATTTCGCTAGGATCAAAAATAAAAGTAATTTCTAAAGAAGAATTTGATGCTTCTTTGACAATTAATTTAAATTCAAAAATTATTTCTATTTCTAATAAAATTGCAGAAAATTTATTTATAAATGAACAATAGATTATGAGTAAATCACTTGAGGAAGTAAATCAATCTATTTCTACGGAAGGGAAAAAAAATGGGTTTAGGAAAATTTTAGCTTTTCTTGGTCCGGCATATTTAATAAGTGTTGGTTATATGGATCCTGGCAATTGGGCAACAGATTTGGCTGGAGGAAGTCAGTTTGGTTATACCTTGCTTTGGGTTTTATTAATGAGTAATTTAATGGCTTTGCTTTTACAAAGTTTAAGTGCCAGGCTGGGGATTGTTACTCAACGTGATTTAGCACAAGCATCAAGAGAAACTTATTCGCCTTTTATCAATTATATTCTTTATTTCCTAGCAGAAATTGCCATAGCAGCCTGCGATTTGGCCGAAGTGCTCGGAATGGCAATTGGCCTGAACCTACTATTTGATATTTCTTTAATTCAAGGGGTTATAATTACTGTTTTGGATACTTTTTTATTGTTGTTTCTGATCAATAAAGGCATGAGGAAAATGGAAGCCTTTATTATTGCCTTAGTTTTGATTATTGGGTTTTCGTTTGTTTTTGAAATGATTTTTGCTCAACCTGAAATCGGTAAAGTTTTTGCAGGTTTGATTCCAAGCCTCCCAAACGAGGCAGCGTTGTATATTACAATTGGTATTATAGGAGCTACCGTGATGCCACACAATTTGTATTTACATTCGTCGTTGGTGCAGACTCGAAAATTTGACCGAAGTGATAAAGGCATTAAGCAAGCATTAAAATACAATTTAATTGATAGTACTATTGCTCTCAATCTTGCATTCTTTGTAAATGCAGCAATTTTAATTTTAGCAGCATCTACTTTTTATAAAAATGGATTATTTGACGTTGCCGAAATTCAAGACGCCCATCAGCTTTTAGCACCCATGTTAGGTACAAAATGGGCTCCGATTTTATTTGCTGTGGCTTTAATTGCTGCCGGTCAAAGTTCCACAATTACAGGGACATTAGCAGGCCAAATTGTTATGGAAGGGTATCTGAATTTACGTATTCAGCCTTGGGTTCGACGAATTATTACTCGATTGATCGCGATTATTCCTGCAGTAATTGTAATTTCTGTATTTGGAGAAAGCGTAACTGGTAAAATGCTAATTTTGAGCCAGGTGATTTTAAGTTTACAGCTAGGTTTTGCCATTATTCCATTAATTCATTTTGTAAGTGATAAGCGAAAAATGAAAGGGTTTCAAATCAGCAAAACTACTCAAATCACCTCTTGGCTTGTTGCATTAATTATTGTTTCTTTAAATGCAAAATTGGTTTTTGATGAGATTAATGGTTGGTTAGAAACTTCTAAAAATCCTATTTTACTTTGGTTTACTGTCGTTCCTTTGGCAATTGGATTTTTGATATTGTTATTATATATCGTTTTTAAACCTTTTATAACTAAAGCAAAACATGAAATACAAAATCATTTACCTCACAATTTTGAATTAAATTTTTCAAAAGTTGAATCTTACAATAAGAAAAATATCGCCATTGCAATAGACTTTTCAAATGCAGATCAAATTGCGATAAACAGTGCTTTTGAAATAGGAGGTAATGAAGCAAATTACACCTTAATACATGTGGTGGAAACCGTAGGAGCAATGATGTATGGAGGGAATATCGAAGATCATGAAACCACCTTAGACGAAAAACTATTGAAAGAATATCAAGAGTTATTAACCATTAAAGGATTTAAAGTTGCAACTCAATTAGGCTTTGGTAGGCCAGATAAAGCAATTCCATTAATTTTGAACCAAGGAAATTTCGACATTGTGGTAATGGGAACACACGGGCATACTGGCCTTAAAGATATTTTCTTTGGAACAACTGTCGATAAATTACGACATAAAATTTCGATACCCTTGTTTATAGTGAAAAACGTAATCAAAAAATAAAGCAACCTTACATTGGCGTTTTAAAATACTTTCGTCATTCTAAAAAACAAATAAGTAAGAAAAAATTATTACTGTAATCCGGTAAAAATAATAAATTAATTTCCTTTGAATCACAAAATCGGAACGCCCTTTAGATTTGCATTTAAATTTTTGCTTTAAAATATTTGAGCA
>JANNWE010000637.1:0-17132 GCA_031414675.1 Cytophagaceae bacterium | reverse complement strand
GCGATGATACCATCTCCTGAAGCATCACAAAAAAGAGGCGCCTCTATACAATATTCTGTTTGATTCTGACTGCAAAAAGCAGAAACAGACATAATGGTATCTCCATCAGATTTTTCTACATCATAAACCGAAGTGTTTAGTAAAAGTGTAATATTGGGTTCACTGATTACTTTATCCAATAGCAAGGCATCAAATATAATTGGATTTCCCTCCGGATTTCGATAGGTGTTTTCCACCAAGATTTCATCAATTACTCCTCCTTCTCTGGCCCATCTGTTATTATTGCCCATGTGGGAAGTGGCTCCTAAAACCCATAACCTAACTTCACTGGAGGCATTACCTCCTAAAACGGGTCTATCTTGAATCAAAGTAACTTTAATGCCACCTCGAGCCGCAGTTATAGCACCACAAACACCAGACAGCCCCCCTCCCACTATTGCGAAGTCTGTTTTGATTTTAATTTTTCGTAAGCTGCGTTTTTGGTTACTTGAATTATCAATGATCATAATTTAATTTCTACTATTTTCTAATTGTTTTTTTTACGAATTCGACTTTCCGATTCACTGTATTGTTGCTATTCTAGTTAGTTGTTAATTTAACCTGTGATCATTCCCTTAATCGGTCTTTTTAGGAGCTGATTTTAGTACAAATCCAAATAGTTTTTTACCTTTTAAATTTATTATCAATTCCCATAAAACCAATCCTTAAACCGCTATTGTTATTACGCTAACAACTAAATATGCAACAAGGTCTCTCAAACATTTAAATGAGGAGAGTTTTATATTTAAACATTTACTTTATTTCAGTATAAAATGGAAACAATTGGCTTTCTGTGTGTGACTTATCCATCAACAATTCCATTTCTCTTACCTTTTCGGGATACTTTGTCGCTAAATTGATTGTTTCAGATGGGTCTTCCTCCAAATTATACAACTCTGTTATTACTTTAGCTTTAATTAAAACATTAAGTCGAACCGCCTTCCATTTTCCCTGTCTTATGGCCTGTTTTCCATTCATCGCATGGAATTCCCAGTACAAATAATCATGTGTTTTTTGCATTTTACCACCCGCAAGCGTGGGTAAAAAGGATAAACCATCTACCTTTTTTTGCGAACTACCCTTTACTATTTCCGAAATAGTAGGGAAAACATCCCAAAATGCTGAAATGTGATTGGTGATAGACCCTGCTTTGATTTTATCAGGCCACATGGCTACCATCGGCGTTTTTATGCCGCCTTCATACATATCTCTTTTGCTTCCACGGTAAAACGAATTACTATCAAAAAATTCAGGATCCATTCCGCCTTCCTGATGCACACCATTGTCACTCGAAAACATGATCAAGGTGTTTTTTTCAATTCCCAAAGCTTTGAGTTTTGCCATGACCTCTCCTACGTGCTTATCTAAACGCTCTACCATAGCAGCATAAGTTGCCTTTGGATTTTCCTGAGGACTATATCCTTTAATATCAATGTCAGGTCCATAAGCTGCCCCATTTCTGGCTTTTTCTATGGTAAATGGAACTTCCACATATTTACCCAAATGCCTCTTCAAAATTTCATCATTAGGCACAATTAATTCGGCATGAGGTATGGTGGAAGGGTAATACAAAAAGAAAGGGCTTTTGGCATTTTTTTCGATAAATTCTAGGGCCTTGTTGTGAATAACATCGGCAGCATAAGTAACCGTATTTGTCCAGTCATTGCCTGGTAAAAATACCTTTTTATCGTTATGCCAAAGATACTCAGGATAGAACCTGTGGGCAATTGCTTGACAGTTGTATCCAAAAAACTCATCGAAGCCTTGTTTATTAGGATCGCCCGTTGTACCAATAAATCCTAAACCCCATTTGCCAAAAGCCCCTGTGGCATAGCCTTTTTGTTTCAAAACTTCTGCAATAGTTAGCGAATTGGCATCCATAGGGACTTGTCCTTCTCCACCTTCAATACCAACTCCACCTCTATTGTCTCTAATAGCTGTATGACCAGTATGTAGGCCAGTCATTAAAACAGACCTAGAAGGTGCACATACTGTACTGCCAGAATAATGGTTAGAAAATAATATTCCTTGGGCAGCAAGTTTATCAATATTGGGGGTTTTTATGGTTTTTTGACCATAACATCCAAGATCTCCAATCCCAAGATCATCTGCCAAAATATAGACAATGTTTGGATAACTACTTTTCGTTTTATTGGTCAATGATTGGCCACTAAGTTGCAACGACCATAAGAATGAGAAAGAAAGAACAGTATGAAATACGCTTATAATAAAACTTTTTGAAGAATTATTTGTCGGGAGTGTCATACTTTTGAAAGAAAATGTTTTGTAAATTGACCTATTCATAAACATAAAGTTAATATTGTTTTTCGGCTTTGCAGGCTTTAAAGCGGAGAAATATTGTTAAGTGAAAATATATATAAATTAAGTATTGATGGTGTCTATAGTTTCATTTCGAAAATATTCAGAACGTTTGTATGGATATTTTTAATACCTGCTAAATCAATGTCATTTAGTTAAGGATTATTCAATTCATTTCGATTTTTGAGTGTTTTTTGGTTTGGGACCGTTCGGCTTTTTTCGATTGGCAAACTGGCGGTGCGTCGAAACGCAAAAGTATAGCCATCTACAATACAAACAAAGAATTTTAAATAGGGGTAAATTTATATTTTGTGAAAACATGCCTTAATTCGCAAAAAAAGGCATGTTTCTCCTCGTTTCCAAATTTTACCGTTTGACAGCATTTTTAGTATTTGAATGGTAGCTGCTTATTTTGACTCGAAGCGGTTTATCGAATGACAAAAAAAAGAATATATCCAAAAGCTGATAAAAGGCTGTTAAGCTTTAGCAAAGGCAAATGTATCGGAGCCTTCACAAACACTTTATAAGGAATTGACAAAATTGAAAATTTTTAAGCTTCTTCATCGGTCACCATCTGAATCAATGCTTTAATATAGCCATAACAAAATGAAAAAGCTTGCAAGCCAGCCGCTGGGTCATGGTGATGGGGAACGTGGTCTGGCATAACCATTCCTGAGAAACCTACATCTCTCAAAGCCCTGATAACGTTTACGAAATCCATTTCACCATTGTCGGGATAAACCTCCTGAAAATTATTAAAACCACCTTTGATGTTGCGCAAATGAATATTAAAAATTTGATTTCTTTCACCAACCCATTTGATAATCGGGTAAATTTCATTTTTGGGGTCATTTAAGCCTTCCGCAATAGAACCAATGCAAAAGTTAAAACCATGGTATTCGCTATCATACAGTTTTGCAAAACGCTGGATACCCTTAAATACATCAGGACTATTCCAACGCATAATTCCTCGATAAGCAGCGGGTACTGGTGGGTCTGCAATATGATTGGCTAATTTTACTTTGTACTCTTTAGCAACGGGCAAGATACGGTCTAGTAAGTAAGTAATCCGATCAAACATTTGATCAATAGAAACATCCCCAGCGATTGTTTTTGGATCATTTCTTTTCTTCGCCTCTTCATAGTTCCATACGCTGTATTCAGCATTTCCTCGCTTTGGGTCAATATATTTACCAGTGCGTAATACTGGCAGTATAGTAGTATTGTAATTCAAAACTTTAATACCTGTCTTGGCCGCTACCTGAATCATTTGCTGTAGGTATTCGATTTCACGGTCTCTTTCTGGGCTTTTGCCAAGCATCACATTAGGATAAACCACTTTGTCGATGCCTGCAGAGGTGAGCGGATAATGATAAGCATCTAAGCTAATACCGTACTTTTCGCAGGCTTCGCGTTTTTTAAGAGAATCCTCTAAGTCCCAGCCTTTGCCAGGGATGATATTAGGTGAGCCTCCATCAATATTATAAACACCGTGTCTAGCCTTAAATTCTAGATTTTCGATGCTCGTACCTCCCGATTGGCAACCCACTTTCATGTGTACTTTTTTGGGTGGTACTACATTTTGGGCGGCGCTAACCTGATTGCTGCTTAACAAAGACGCTCCCGCAGAGCCTGCTGTAATGACTTTTAGAAAATGGTTACGTTTCATATAATAAGTATAATTTTTAAATGATGATAAATAAATTTAGGGCCCTTATTATCAATATTAAAAAGGCTATTCTAATAACAAAAGGAGGGAGCTATGGTCTAATTCGCCATTTCCTTGTGCTACGGCGGCCTCCAATTGCGCTGCAACCAAAGCCGTACCTTTTAGAGAAAGGGAAAATGTTTCTCCCGCATTTAGTGCTATTCCCATGTCTTTTTTATGCAATTTGATTTTAAAACCAGGGGTAAAATTGTGCTCAATCATACGTTTGCCGTGTAAGTCAAGAATTCGACTTTGAGCAAACCCGCCCAATAGTACCTCTCGCATTTTTTCAAGGTCAACCCCTGCTTTTTTGGCAAGAGCAAACGCTTCTGCTACAGCTTGTATAGTCATACCTACAATCATTTGATTGCAGGCTTTAGTAGTTTGTCCCGCTCCAGCTTCTCCAATATGAATAATATTTTTGCCCATTACCTGAAACAAAGGTAAAGCTCGCTCAAAAGCATTGGCATTCCCTCCTACCATGATAGATAGAGAAGCCCCAACGGCTCCCACTTGTCCACCTGAAACCGGAGCATCCAAGGATTCTACACCTTTTGCTTGCATAAGTTGGTATATTTTTGTAGCTGTCGAAGGTGCAATGGTTGACATATCAATAAACATAGCTCCAGATTGAATTCCCTCAAAAATACCATCAGAACCAAAAACCATTTGTTCTACTTCAGGTGAATCTGGCAACATAGTGATGACAATATCACTATGCTGGGCCAAATCTTTGCTTGTTGTAAATGAGGTTGCACCCGCATCAAGCAATTCAGAAGCCGCCTTGCTTTGACTCAAAATTGATACCTGATACCCTGCTTTTAATAAGTTCAATGCCATAGGTTTTCCCATGATTCCGAGTCCAACAAATCCTACTTTTTCCATTTTACAAACTATTTTTTACCCGTTTTGCATTTAAAATTAAGGTTTTATACTAGAGGAAACAATTTAGCAGCTATCATAATGACAACAAGCCCTGTGAGTCCCATAACTACCAACAAAGGCGAAATGGTCTTGAGGGCTTCTTTTTCGGTCAAGTTACTCAATTTACAGATAATCCAAAAACCTGCATCATTCATCCAAGGCACTAACTTAGAACCACAACCAATCGCCAAGCCCAAATAAACGGGATGAAACTCCAAATTGGCATTGTTGGCCATTCCTGAAAGAATTCCTGAAGCTGTTATCAAAGCTACTGTGGCCGAACCCTGAGCTGTACGAACTATCGCTGCAATAAAAAATGCCATAGGAATAAGCGCCATCTGATAGTCTTTAGTCATATCGGCTATACGACTGCTGATACCTGTTTGTTGTAACATTCCTCCAAATGCGCCACCTGCGGCAGTAATCAAGATTATGCCTCCACCACTCATTAAAGCTGCCTGTACAAATGGCGTCAAACCTTCTTTGTTGGTCTCTTTTTTTTGTTTTGCCAAAATCAATAATGCCGCTATTCCCCCTGTAACGATGGCTATATTTTTATCCCCAAAAAACTTTACCAACTTTAATAAATTATTCAAAATTGGAAATTGAGTAAATGGTTGTCCCGGAACTGCTATAGCATTCAGTGCAGTGTCGGCGCAAATAAAAAAGAGGGGAATTAAAACTGGTAGCAATGAAAGCCCTAAAGCAGGAAGGTGGCTGTTTTCTTTGGTGGATATTGATTTCATGTCTTCTAATTTTGCATCCAAAGAATCGCGCAGTTCGATTGGCCATTTTTTATTGGCCCAAAGGGCAAAGAAATAACCCGATGTAATTGTAAACAACCCAACAATTGTCCCAGCAATCATCATTAAGCCTATTGGGATGTGCATTTCACCAATAAGAAACAAAGGGCCTGGGGCAGGTGGTACTAGCGAATTGGCCATAGCGGCCCCAGCCATTATACAAAGTACCAGCAAAAGATAGTTTTTACCTATTCGTAAAGTCATGGCTTTGGCCAACGGAATCATCAAGAAAAGAACTGTATCAAAAAATACAGGTATTCCCAAAAAAAAGCTGCTCACCAAAAAGGCAATAGGTGCTTTTTCAATTCCTGTAAACTTCAAGATAGATCTAATGATTCGCTCGGCAGCGCCACTTTCAAGCATACACTTGCCAATAATTGCAGCCATAGCAATAAGAATACCGATCTTTGCACAGGTATTCCCAAATTCTATAGCAATTCGCTCACCTATGCTTTTTTTTGATAAAATTAAAGCCGCTGCAGGGCTAGTTCCTTTGGCCAAGGCATAATTTTCTATCACTTCGGCAGGAGTCAGAGAGGCTACCACTAATGCCCCAAGCAAAAGGGCCAAAAAAGGGTGAAGTTTAAGCCCAATGATGCCACCTACTACGATGATCATTCCTACTGCTAAAATAAAAATTGGATCAGACATTAAAGATAGATTTAGGGGTGAAAAATGGCGTTAAATGAGTAAAGATAGTCATTGCGCTACTTGTTTGTAATTAATTTAAAATCAGCTAATTTTTTTGCCATATTTTTGGCTCCTTCGGCTACAAAGGTAGCATCCGCCCCACAGGCCAAAAACCGAATCCCCATGTCTAGATATTTTTGATAATCGTCGGAATTGAAAAATAAAATACCCGTATTTTTTCCTACTTTTTGGGCAGCCTGAATTATTTTTTCTAATGCGTTCAAAAAAATAGGATTTTCAAATTGTCCAAAAATTCCGAGTTCCATCGAAAGGTCGGCGGGACCAATAAAAAGAACATCGACTCCTTCTATAGCTGCGATTTCATCTAGATGATGAAGTGCTTCAACCGTCTCAATTTGTATTATTCCCAGAAGATTATCTTTCGACGTGTCATAATAGGACTGAAAGTTTTGACCAAAAGCGGTAGCGCGTACCATTTTTGCTACACCTCTTTTTCCAAATGGGGGATAGTACAAACCATTAACCACTTTTTTGGCTTCTTCGGCGTTATTTACTTTTGGACACATGATACCTGCTGCACCCATGTCTAATACCCTTGAAATTCGAGCAGAGTCACTACTCTCTACGCGCACAAAAGCGGAGGTTGGGGTACTTTCTAATGCTTGCAATTGGGCTAATACGTCTTTCTCCGTTCCAGCGCCATGCTCCAAGTCAATCAAAACCCAATCAAAGCCTGCCAGCCCAACTATTTCGGCGGTAAGGGGACTACCCAAGTTGAGCCAGCAGCCGTGCAATGCTTCCCCATTTTGTAGGCGTTTTTTTATATTTTTCATTGAATAATATTAATCAAGAGCCTGTAGTTGGTGCCGGTTTTTAGAAAAAACTGCGCCAGTTGTTTCATCTACAGAAAAAGCTCAAATATTTACTTTTTATCCCACCAAATTCGAGTATCTAGCACATTGGGTCCTTGACGACTAATGGCCAGATCTACGTTGGCTTTGTTTACGTTTAATTCGGCATCAGTATAAGTAAGCCGACGGATAAACGGTTCGGTTTTTAAATCGCTACCAGGAAAAAGGTTGGGCGAAAGAACAGGAAAACCACTGCGGCGAAAATTTGCCCAAGTCTCTGGCCCTACCAAAAAAGAAGCCACCCAATACTGGGTATTGATGAGTCGCAACTCTTGTCCCACTAACAAGGGGTTGGCTAGCAAGTATGAGGTAATAGCAGCATCTGGAATGGCAGTGCTGCTTCCATAAAGTGCCAACTGCTGCATATGAGCTCTGATACCGTTGGCATAAAATACTACAGGGTCGCCCGTTGTCCATTTACGAAAGGCAGCCTCGGCTAGGAGCAGTTGAGTTTGTCCGTATGTTATCAAAAAACTCGGGGCTGTCAAACCAGCCATACGGGTACGATCGAGCTGGCTATAATCCCATAAACTAGCTAATTTACTTTCTTTTACAGCCGTGCTTATGGTAGTATTGTCGAACCCTAAAGGTGCGCCAATTTGGGAGGTCGTCGTGCGGTTTGCACGGGCTTCGGCTTGTTGCGCGCCACTCGTAGCACCTACATAACGAACAGCTATCGAAGACAAGCGGGGGTCGTTGGTATTCTTTAAGAACGTAACAAAATCTTCGGCCAAATAGAAAAACGCAGATTGCCCACCGTTAAGCTGAGAACCAACAGGATTAGTAAAATTAGCCGTGTGGCGAATCACAGCGTTGTCGGTGTTCGACTGCATTACACCACCCGCTATAGCCTTAGTCACAAATTCAGCGGCTTTTGCGGGATTTGCTTTAGACAAACGCATGGCAGCCCGTAAGAGAAGAGAATAGCCTAAGCGCTTCCAACGTGGCACATCACCATCGAAAAGTACATCGCTAGTTACCCGTGGTTTGGTAGCATCTAGGCCCGCAGAAGCTGCTTCCAATTCAGTTAGGATATCGGTGTAAATGCTTTCTTGGGTATCATATACGGGCTTTACAATGCCTTGTAAGTAGCTTTTGCCAGCTTCTTTGTAAGGCACGTCGCCATAGGTATCAGTCAGCAACATAAAAGAGTATGCTCGCCAGATACGCGCCATATTGTAGAGGTTAGATCGTGCTGGTACATCTTTTGATTTTTCGATGACATCCACAATCTCTTTTACGATTGATTGGTAAAAAGTGTTCCAATTACCAGCCGCCACCGCACGATTGTCTTGATTGAAATTGGCTGCCGTACCCTGCCCACTAAAAGGCGTAATCATCTGTTTGACAATGGTGGTTTCGTAGCTTAGATTTCCGTAGCCTGGCACACTGGCTACTATGGCCGAGTTGAGTTGAAAAGCGGGATCTACGCCTGTAAGGGCATTGGGATTAACATTCATCTCGTCAAAACCTTTGTCACAGCCTCCCAAACCAATAGAGCATACCACCCAGATGGGCAGAATAACAGCGATTTTTTTTACTATTTTTTTCATTGTTCGTATTTTTATTAAGTGTCTCCAAAATACTCACCCTTTGGAACTTTATGTCTCACTTGGCGAGCGACTTGGTTTAAAATTTAACATTTAAATTAAAACCCATGCTGCGCGTAATGGGCAGTCCTGTGGCCTCCAATCCGATGAGGTTATCAGAGGGGAAACCAAACTGTTCAGGATGGATGTTGGGCACCCATTTTTTCAGTACGGCCACGTTATTAGCCACAGCGTTGAGGCGTAAGCTTTTTATGAATGGCAGCCCCTTGGGCAATAATTTAGTAAAATCGTAGCCCAAAGTAATTTGACGCAGCTGCCAGAGCCCAGCGTTATAGACAAACTCCTCTGCTATATTTTGCGAACGCACCGTTTCATAATATGCTTGCACTCCAGATTTGGTTTTGTTTACCTCGCCATTGAGGTTTACACCTTCGCCAATCACAAAATTATCTGCTCTCCCAATAAGGGTAGCTTTGTGGAGGCCATGCCGCCATGCGTTGTGGTTAGTCCCCGAAATCATCTTGTGTCCAAGTTTGAAATCAACCAAAAACGAAAGACTCACGCCTTTATATGTAAAGTTATTGGTAAATCCACCCACCCAAACGGGCAATGCACTTCCAAAGGCTATTTGTGTGGGGGTACGAAGTGGGCGACCATTGCCCACATCAAATACTTGTCTGCCTTGCGAGTCACGCAAGTAGCCGAACCCAAAAAGCTGACCCATGGGCAGTCCTACCACTTGCCGCAGTTCGCCAGTAAAGTCAGCCGTTCCAACAGTAATCATGTTATCGCTTATTCCCTCACCAAGGTTTAACACTTTGGTTTTGTTATAAGCAGCATTGAAAATAAAATTCCAATTAAAGGCTTTGTTTTTAATAAGATTTAGATTGGCCAACATCTCTAAACCACGATTTTGGCTCTGGCCTACGTTAATGAGCTGGTTTACATACCCGCCCGCGTTGGAAGTTTGGGCACGTAAGATTTGGTCGGAAGAGAGTTTGTCGTAATAGGTAAAGTCAAGTGATAAAAAATAATTAAAAAGTTTCAATTCAATTCCAATTTCTTTTTCTGAAACTCCCATAGGCCGTAAATTGGCATTTGGAACAGTAGAACCACTGATGTTGGCCAAGGGCTGACTTTGTCCGCTGGGCGAAGGAAACTGCTGGGCATTGATGGAATAAAACAAGTTATTGGCGTAGGGTGAAACGTCGGTATCACTGCCCACTTCGGCGTAGGCAGCACGTATTTTTCCGAAATTAATCCAAGCGGGCAATGACTCGGCAAACGCCTGGGAAAACACAAAACTGGCTGTTATGGACGGATATAAAATACTACGATTTGCGGGAGAAAGCGTTGAAAACCAGTCGTTTCTAACCGTTCCATTCAAAAACAAATAATCTTTGAACGAAACCTCTGCCGAGGAGTAGAGCGAATTGACCTGCCTTTCAGAAAAATCATACACGGGATCACGCTGGCGACCGTTACCAACTGTGTAAAGATCACGGGTGTAAAAATCTTGCACCAGAACGTTATTTCGGCTAATACGGCGGTACATTTGATTTCCACCCAGGTTGAAGTTTACGCTCACCAACCCGAAAGTACGGTTTGCACCGAGCAAAAAATCGGCATTTAGCTCGCGCACAGTGCGGGCATCTTGAACAAATTGGCCATTTACAAAGCCTGCTGGCGCCGCTGGCTGGCGTTGTGTACCAGTAGGAAGGTTGTAATCTTGCTCACGAGCGTAATAGTCTTGGCCTACTCTTCCTTGTAAAAACAACCATGGTGCAAAATTATACCTCGCTGTCAAGTTTCCGAAAACACGGTCGTTGCGGATATTGTCAAAACGTTTTAGGGCAAAATAGGGATTAGTACGGTTGGTAAAACGTGACCAAACTACTTCATTACCATTGGCATCCTCGGCATTTTCTTCGAGCAAATTAAGTGGCATTGAATTGGCCAACGAAAAAATTACGACAGGGCTATAATCTTGCTCAGCAATATTTGGAGGGTTTTTTCGGTATTCATTAGAATAATTAACATTGCCCGAAATTATAAGTTTTTTGGCCAATGTTTGGGTAAAACCAAAATTGACGGTGCGGCGGCTGTACCCTGAGCCGGGTAGGATGGTGCTGTTGTCGAGGTTGGATGCAGATATACTGAATCCCCCATTTTCCCCTCCCGACGAAAGGGTGAGCGTATTGGTCAAAGTATGCCCTTTTCGGTAATAACCAGTGATTTGGTTACGCTGTGGCTCGTAAGGTGCCGTTACATTATTAAAAAGAACTTGGGTCATACCCGGCTGGAATTTTTCGCCAAAACTCCATACTCCTGACGTAGGGAAAGGTGTGGTGGGGCGTACGCCGTTTTCGCCTTGTCCATATTCATATTGGTAATCGGTGTAGTCAATTGGAGTTTCAGTCGTAAAATTAGAATTGTACGACAGAGAAATATCGCCGCCTGTGCTACGGGTTTTGGTAGTAATCATAATCACACCGTCTTTGGCCCTAGAGCCGTATAATGCCGAAGCGGCAGCACCTTTCAAGACAGTCATTGACTCAATGTCGTCCGGATTAATGCTGCTCAGGCCGTCGCCACCATCAGAGGTACGGTTGCTTCCACGCTCCGACACATCGCCGCGTGCGCCGTTGTTGGTATTGTCAATTGGAACACCATTTACGACAATAAGTGGGGAATTGTTGCCGCCAAACGAGGATTGCCCCCTGATGCGGATTTTGCTCGTACCCGCCGGTCCTGACCCAAGGGAAGTAATGTTTACGCCTGCCATTTTCCCCTGTAAGGAATTCATAAAATTGGCCGTACGGTTTACAGTCATTTCTTCTGTTCCCACTGTTGCGGTGGCATAGCCAATGCTCTTTGCTTGCTTTTTAATACCAAGGGCAGTTACTACCACCGTACCCAGAGAAGTACTTTCTGGATTCAGCGAAAGGTTGATGGTTGTTTGATTACCCACAGTGATTTCTTTGCTTTCATAACCCACATAACTAAAAACCAGCACGGAATTATCACTGGGTACTTCCAATTGAAATCCTCCTTCTGAATTGGTAGAAGTACCTCGCTGTGAGCCTTTTATGATAATACTAACGCCCGGAAGTCCCATGCCTTTTTCATTGGTTACTTTTCCTTTAATGCTTTGAACAGCAACATTTATCTTTTGAATGGTTTTCACAAGCGGAATTTCACTCGTCAATACTTTTTCAGGGGATTGTTCGGGGCTAATACTCTCTTGAAATCGGGCATCGACCTCAGTCGTTTTTTTTGTTTTTCTATCTTCTAAAATAACATAAGAGCCGTCTTTGACTTTTTTATAATTTAGTCCTGAATTTAGAAGAATTTTATTCAAATTAGATTCTAAACTCATACTGAAATTCGATAAGTCCGTTGAAATCATAATTCCTTCCACCATCCCACCTTCAAATAGAATATCTACATGATAGTGGCTTTGAAGTTCATTGAGTGCTACTCTAAGTTTTTGTTTTTCAGGCACTGGTTTTAATTCAATATTTTGTGGTATTTTTTGTGCCCGAGCATACGTTTGTGCCCAGCTTGGCTGTCCGAAGAGGACTGTTAGCGACATCACCATACTCATCCAGCATGATTTTAAAAGGTTTTTCTTCATTTTAAGATTGTTCAAAGGGTTATTGATTTTGAGTAAGTACTACGGTATTTTGAGTTTTTGAGATATTTAAATTGAAAATTTCGGAAACTATTTCTAATAATTCATCGGCACTTTCTGCCTTAAAAGAGCCTACTAGCGTACGTTTAGCCAAGGATTCATCCTTTATGATTACATGGATGCCGTAGTTTTCCTCCATAATTATGGCAAACTCAAGGAAAGTTGTATCATCAAATACGAATCGGTGATCTTTCCAAGCTGAGTACTTTTCAGGTTGCTTTGTTACTTTTTGCTTGAGGTGATTACTTTGGTCTAACATTACCAAATCACCTGGCTTCATCATCAATTGTTTTTGTGATTTCCCTTCTTCATATCGGAGTTGTACTTTCCCTTTCGTTAGCACTACTTTTGCCCCTCTTTTGCGAGCATATACAGTAAACTCGGTACCCAACACGATTACTTCGAGGTTTTTGTTAGTTTTTACAATAAACTTTTGATTGTTCGGCTGATGTGTAACTACAAAGGTGGCTTCTCCATTTAATAGTACCTCACGAGAATTTGTTCCAAAACCAAAACGTGGAACGCGGAGTGAAGAATTGGCATTCAGAGTTACGCTTGTATTATCGCTCAACAAAAAGGATTTAGTATGGCCGAAATTTGCACTATAGGTCTGATAAATGAATTCTTCTTTAAGAATCCACCCGCCTATACATAAACCTGTAAAAAGACAAGCCGCTACTATCCATGCCCATCTTGAATTACGGTTTAAAATCGGAGCCTCTTCTACTTGAAATATGGGTTTTGGGACTTCGTCAAACTTGTCTGCGTAGGTATGAAAACGTTCAACAGCCTTCGGAAGATTGGTAATATACTGAGGATGCTGGTACTCGTATTCTACTAACCACTTATAGAATAGTTCCTCGTTGGCAGGTTTTCCAACCCACTCATCAATCATTTGTTTTTGTAAAGCCGATGTCTTTCCCGACAAATAGCTATATATAAATTCTTTCGTGATTTCTGCTTTCATTGGCAAGGCTTCTTGAATTATTAGAAATAAATGGATTAATTAGTGTCAATTTTTACCATAGGTTATTTAAAAAAACTGAATAGTAAGTGCTGAAAGTAACCACTTAACTTTAAGGAGGTTTCGAATAAACTGATTGGCTCTATGGAGCTGCACATCTACAGTTTTAATTGAAAGATTGAGCTCGTCGGCGATTTCCTGGTACTTTTTGCCTTCAAACTTCCGCATAAGATAAATTTTACGTTGTCCAAGAGGCAGTTTATTAACCGCCTCCTCTAAATCGTAGTATAGTTCTTCAAATTGGCTGATTTGATCGGGCTGCTGTTCTTCTAACTCGGGTTTTTGAGAAACCTCTGATAAGTCTACCTTACGGCTCAAATCCCACCGCAGATAGTTGTAGGCTCTGTTTCGAACCGTTCGAAACAAATATAAGCGATAAGAACTATTAATATTAAGAAATGTTTTATTGGTATAAAATTGAAAGAAAATCTCAGATACTAAGTCTTCTGCCGTTTCTCGTGAACCCACAAACTTGACGGCGTGGGTACACATGGGTTGAAAATATCTTTTATACAGTAATTCAACTCCAAGCCCGAGATTGCTTTCGAGCGCTTTCCGGATAAATAATTCATCATCCAGATCAAAAGAGATTTTTGAATCCTCTGAAGTTGAGAGTAGCAGAAAATTTGCCGCTTCCTTGGCATTTTTCCTTTCCATGTCAGCTTTTTCTCTGAATGCTTGGTCCATGTCGCTTTTGTAATGACAACTTTAAATGAAAGGCATTATGATACTAAGACAAGTTAACCTATATTTTCTCCTTACACAAATGTTAAAAATTAATTGGAGGGAAAAGCCTCTCCATTGGAGCTATTAAAAATGCAAGATGAAAGTCCAAGTACTAAGCCATTGTTTAATAAGGTTTAATTCTCCTTATTGATTACATTTCACACCCCTATAAAGTGATAACACAGAAAAAAAGTATGTCAAGTTTAGTGATTAGAAATTGATTTAAATTAAGGAAAAAACATGTTGGAAATTTAAATATAAAATAAATAAAGCAAACCTAAGCAATCTCCAATGTCTCCTGCAAAGCATACTTCGTGTTGATTAACTTTTAAAAAGTACTAAAAAAAAGGAGGAAAGGTAATGCAAAAAAAACTTAGGGTGATGGTTAAAGAATTGGTTGAAGAGGGTTTGGAACCAGCCTAAGCGGAAGTAATTATTCATTTTTGATGTTTTTTGGTGGATGCTAATTTAAACCAAAAAAAAACGGCAAAGTGTTTCAATAACTAAGAAAAAAAAACAGACATTGCAATAAATAAGATTAATTTATTTTAATATTGTATCATTCAAAAGAAAGGAAAGCAATTCGATAATGAGTATCAAAATTTTCTTAAAATGCATAAATCACGAAGATCATTCATAAAAAAAACCTCAGCAAGCGTTATTGGCCTAAGTTTCGGAGGGATTTTACCTGGCTTTTCTGCCAAAAGCTATTCAAAAATTCTTGGAGCTAACGAAAAAATAGTAGTGGCTAGTATGGGCGTAAATAGCCGTGGATTAGCCGTAGCCAAAAACTTTGCTTCCCAAGCCAATTGTGAAGTTTTGCACATTTGTGATGTGGATGCTAGGGCATCAAAAATTTGTATCGACGAAGTTTCAAAAATACAAAAACAAAAACCTAAAGATACACCAGATTTTCGCAAGGCTTTGGAGGACAAGGATTTGGATGTACTTATAGTGACCGCACCAGACCATTGGCATGCCCCTGCGGGATTGTTAGCTTGTGCGGCTGGCAAGCATGTATATTTAGAAAAACCATGCAGTCATAACCCCAAAGAAGGTGAAATGCTGGTAGAATCTGCTAAAAAACATGGAAAAATTATGCAAATGGGTAATCAGCGACGCTCATGGCCAAATGTCGCTGCAGCAATAAAAGAGCTTCATGCTGGCGTTATAGGCAGACCCTATTACGCCAAAACGTGGTATACCAACAACAGGGCCTCGATTGGCTATGGAAAAAAAGTGACAGTACCGTCCTGGCTAAATTTTGATTTATGGCAAGGACCAGCTCCGCGTTTGCCTTATCAGGATAATTTGATTCACTATAATTGGCATTGGTTTTGGCATTGGGGCACAGGCGAAGCATTAAATAACGGTACACACATGGTGGACTTGGCACGCTGGGGATTGGGTGTTGACTTTCCATCAAAAGTCAATTCATCTGGTGGGCGTTATCGATTTCAAGATGATTGGGAAACGCCTGATACACAAATGATTTCCATAGAATTTGCTAACAAAAGTCTAATAACTTGGGAAGGCAGATCTTGCAACGGAAAACTCGACGAAGACCAGAGCGTGGGGGTAATATTCTATGCCGAAAATGGCTCAATGCTGATAGAAAGCGGTAATTCCTACAAAATATTTGATTTAAAAAATAAATTGATCAAAGAAGTTAAAAATGACTTTGAAATTGATCCGAGAAACCTTCAAAACCCATCTCAGCAATTGGATGCCCTGCATATCCAGAATTTCTTTGAGGGTATTACAAAAGGTACACCTGTAATTTCCGATATTGATGGGGGCTACAAAAGCACTTTACTTATGCAATTAGGTAACATCGCTCAGCGTACAGGCCGTACCTTAAACATCGATTCAAATAATGGCCATATCCTAAATGACCAAGATGCCATGAAATATTGGTCGAGAAATTACGAACCTGGCTGGGAACCAAAAGTATAAAATCATGGATAAAAAATCTTCATTTATACAAAGCCGTTTACTCTCCTTAGATACTTTGAGAGGCTTTGACATGTTTTGGATTATCGGTGGCGAAGAACTAGTGCATGCTTTTTCTAAACTATACCCAAATTCTTTTTGGAATCAATTTTCAAAACAATTGGAACACCCCTTTTGGAATGGTTTTACTTTTTACGATCTTATTTTCCCGTTGTTCATCTTTTTAGCGGGGGTTTCTACGCCATTTTCGATTGGAAAGGCATTGAATGATGGGAAAAGCAAAAGAGAAATCTTACTAAAGGTTTTAAAGAGAGGCTTGATACTATTCCTATTAGGGATTGTTTACAACAATGGATTAGAAATAAAACCCATCGAAGACATACGATTCATGAGCGTTTTGGGCCGAATTGGCATAGCATATGCATTTGCTAATATTCTTTTTCTATATGTCAAAGTAACAAGCCTAATCTACTGGTTTGCAGGCCTACCTGTTGTTTATTGGCTCATTTTTAAGTTTACATCGGCACCTGGTTTTCCTATGGGCGACTTGAGCATGGAAGGTAATTTCGCCTCTTACTTCGACCGAATTGTTTTACCAGGAAAACTATCAAGAGGAATTCATGATACCGTAGGCCTTTTTAATAATATCCCCGCAATTAGTAATGCATTAGCCGGAATAATTACGGGCATTTATTTACAAAAAGAAAAGATTACTCCATCTAAAAAAGCTCTTTACATGGCCTTAGCGGGAATCATTTCTTTGATAATTGCTCAAATTTGGAATCTTGATTTTCCAATCAATAAAAACCTCTGGTCTAGTTCCTTTGTCA
>JANNWE010000636.1:0-2169 GCA_031414675.1 Cytophagaceae bacterium | reverse complement strand
TGTAAATACAAAGCTATTTCACCGCAGAGTCCCTATCGGAGACTCTGCTAGGACACAAATTGCAACTTATTTCAAAATCAAATCCAATTTTAGGATTTTTTGATTACGAATTATTTCAATAGGAATAGATGGTTTCCAATTAGAAGATTGCACAATATCAAGTAATTGTTTAAGGTCTTTTAGAGTTTTGCTATCCGCATTTCTTATTACATCTCCATTTTCTAGACCCGATTTTTTAAGTAAATTATCTGCCCCTAGTGTTACTAATATTACTCCCATTTCATCGGGTAAGCCATAGGCAGATCTATCTCCTAGGCCTTCAATTGCTCTTATTTCACCACCCATAAATGGAATTATCGCTGATTTATTGGCCAATAGGTCATTTAATTTTAGATCTGGAATCTTCGGTTGGCGAGCCAATTGTTTGAGTTTTGGGCTTGTTACTCCAAAATTATCCATCGGGAAATTTTTAAATCCGATTTCAAATATTTTAGAATTGGCTTTAATTCGAAAATCTCCCAAAACTGGGTTTTCAAATTCTGGACTTAGGACTATGCTGTGAAGGTCAGTTTTATTTTTTTGAGCATCAGCCAAAGCATTTTCGTCTGGAAAAGCGTTTAAGTCTATATTATTTCCCCAGTCATTTACTACTATTGGAAAATATTTTTTTTGAACAATGTTGTGTTTAAACACATCGCTACTGTTATTGAACCAAACGTGTGGATGGAATGAATTATTTATCATTATGTTATTTTCCACCTTTCTAAAGAACCCTTCACGAAGTTTTATACCACCATTTAAACACAAATTATTATAAATGTGATAATGACTACTGCCATCATCAAGGTCTATATCCCATCCATGGTCACATCTAAAACGATTGTTGCGAATGGTCACAGTCTTTTGAGCATCCAAGCCTATAAGTTCAGGATGTGCCGCCGTCATTTCGTCCATAATTTTGCGTTTTGGGTGCCAAAAGCGGTCTCTACCCCAAGAATTAAAAGAACCATGGTCGCCTGTTTCCTGAACTGTATCAAACACATCGTTATATTCAAAAATATGTCCTCCCCAAGCCCCACTACCAATGTTTATTCCAGCACGTGGTACATCATAAATGCTATTGTGGCTTACCACAATTTCTGATGACATTTCAATGTGTACCCCTGTGGATTGTTTTTCGACTTTTCCAATACTATAAATAAGGTTGTCAGAGGCAGTACATTGGCGTGGATATTTCTCGTTTTTGGGTCCAGGAGATTTGTCAAGGTTTTCGTATGGAATAAAAAAATCATATTGAAAAGTAGCTGAGCGGACCGCTGAAGTGTCTCCTACAAAACAAATTGCACTTGCCCCAAGGTCATGAAAAAGAGAACTTTTAATAGTGGAATTTTTATTGTAACGGCTAAAAAATACCGCATTTCCACCCATATCGCTAAATTCACAGTCTGAAATCACACAGTTTTCTGTATTTTCTAATAGCAACGCTCCTCCACGATAAATACGCCAGTCGCTTCTTAAAAGTGGCTCATAAGCCTGCATAAAAGTGCGTTCATTATGTTGAAACTTTATGCCCGAAATTTTTATACTTTTTATAGGTTTTTGCTCCGTACCTATTATTTCTACACTGTGCATTAGATTTGAAGCTTCAAAAATCTCATTATTGGGGTAGATTCCTGGGCTTGGATAGTAGTAAAGCGTTTTATTGTTTTTGTCATAATACCATTCATTTGGGCTATCTAAAGCCTCAAATGCGTTTTCAACAAAACGATAGTTTTTATGAAGCGGAGCGGGACGGTTGTTTTGCCAGCCTCCGCTCCAAATTATTTCATTATTTTTTACTTCATTAACTTGATAATGAAAACTTCCCCATTCACCTTGGTGCAAGGCATGTACAAAAGCACCTTTTGGGTTTTTCCAAGATTTTAGTTTTTCAAAAGCATCAGCTGCAAAACCCTTGAAGTTTTTGATTGTAGAATCATAATTGGGGTATCTAGCCAATATTTGCTCTTGATTATTAAAAAAAAGCTGTTCGAAAGGATTGGAATCAAGTGAAGCCATCCATATTTTTTGGTCATATCTTACCCATTTCAAATTTAGTTTTTTACCAGCATTCACAATTGCATTATTTCCTATTATGCTCAATTGTTTTTCTGCCCAATCTTTATTACT
>JANNWE010000635.1:0-1628 GCA_031414675.1 Cytophagaceae bacterium | reverse complement strand
GATCATTGAACAGCCTCCCACGACAATAGTCATTATCGCATTTCCGTTAAAAATATGTTTTGTAAAAACACCCAGAAGTGTAGCCGCCAATATCTGAGGAATTACAATAAAGAAATTGAAAATTCCCATATATACTCCCATTTTATTAGCAGGAAGTACCTTTGTCAGCATTGAATAGGGCATAGCGAGAATGCTGCACCAGGCTAATCCAATTCCTGCCATACTGATGATCAGCATGTTTTCATCCTTGAAAATGTAAAACGATATAAGCCCCAACCCTCCCGCAATTAATGCTATCATATGTGTAGTTGGTCTTGAGAATTTTTTGGCTAACACAGGAAGAAGAAAAGCAAATAAAGCAGCAAAACCATTATACCAGGCAAACAATACCCCCACCCAATTACCCATATCATTATATACTTTTGAAGTGGTGTCAGTAGTTCCGGAAAGATGTTGCGCCAAGGCCGGTGTTGAATAAATCCACATAGCAAATAAAGCAAACCAGGAAAAAAATTGAACTATTGCCAATTTTTTCATAGTGTCCGGTAGAAAATTCAAATCATCCATTACTTCCACAAACCCGTTTTTACTTTTTCTTTTTTGAAGATTCCCGGCAATCAACTGACATATTCCAAAAGCAGCTATACCTCCGGTTAAGACATACAATTCTTTTTCGAGTTTATTTTCAACGGATGAATTATACAAATAAAGTCCGGCAGTTAAAAGGAGACCGATAAATGTCCATATCATTCCTTTTTTAGTAAAAGTTGCTGCGGGTGTTTTAATAGTTATCTCTTTATCTGTTTCTTCAATTTCACCAAAAGATTTTAATTCATCCGGCGAATACTCCCGGGTAGTAAATACGGTGTAGGAAATGGCGGCGATATACACGATGGCACCTGCAATAAATGATATTTTAATGGAATCGGGTAATATTCCAGCGGCTGCTTCATTGGCAACACCAAGCTTAGTAAGCATAAATGGCAATACGGAAGAAATAACAGCTCCTATTCCGATAAAAAAACTTTGCATGGCAAAGCCGGTTGTCCGTTGTGAATCAGGAAGCATATCACCCACAAATGCTCTGAATGGTTCCATGGATACATTGATGGAAGCGTCCAATAGCCAAAGCATAATAGCAGCCATCCATACTTCTGAAACGTTTGGAAAAACAAATAATGCCAAAGAAGCAAAAATTGCCCCCACCATAAAGAAAGGTCTTCGTCTTCCCCATCGTTTATGCCAGGTTTTATCGCTCCAATGACCAATGATAGGCTGGATGATCAAACCAGTAAGAGGAGCAGCAATCCATAAAATAGGAATGTTATCAATAGATGCTCCAAGCGTTTGAAATATCCTGCTGACATTAGCATTCTGAAGTCCAAAAGCAAATTGAATTCCAAAGAATCCAACGCTCATATTAATAATCTGGGTAAGGCTTAATTTAGGCTTAAAGCCGGTAATTGTAGAAGGCATAGCAATCGTTTTACCCCATCCCCTTAAGGGGTATTTTAATTTACAAAAGAAAAATTAACTTCAAAAGGGTTGAAGTTTTCCAACTGGAAGATAAGAAGTTTTATGTAACAAGTTCACATTTAAAGGGTGCATCCCAAATTTTCGCATTGATT
>JANNWE010000634.1:0-14709 GCA_031414675.1 Cytophagaceae bacterium | reverse complement strand
TTCATTTTCTTAATATTGGTTTTGGCATATACTAAAATAGCCAAGAATAAAGGGAAAAATAATCAAAAACTATACGTTCTTATTATATGACAACAGATAGACTAGAAAAGCAGTTAACAAGTTTAGTATAAATTAATTACAAGTCCTAATTTTTTTTGTATTTTTTTTATAATTTATTGTTTTTTTTATCAATCCTATTAAAAAATGCCATTTACTACACATATTGGTATACATTAATACAATCGAAATATGATTTGCTTTTGCTACACTAAAGTTAATATTGTTTTTGTATTAAAAAATATGATATTAATCATATTTTTTTGATAAACTGCAAAAAAAATAAAACTTTTGAAGTCTATTAAACTACTTTTTTAAGAGTGGTGCCAAAATTTAATGCTTCCTGATGAAACCTTGTAATTTATGGATGAAATCAAAAATAAAGGAATCATTGAACAAGAATGTAAAGGACGTATTTTTGCTTTGGCCAATTCCAAATTTGAAATTGACAACAATCCAGATAGGTAGCCGACCGACCAAAATCCAGGATATTAATCATTAAGATAAATAATGGGTATTGAAATACAAAAGTGTGGCTAAATACCTTTTTTTTAGCCATTACTCTTTGAGAATAATCAAATAGTCCTTTTTTTTGAAAATCGAATTTAAATAATTTTCTAAACAAGCATTTTTAACTTTATGAAATTTAAAACAACTTTCAAAACAAGCCTTTTGATGTTTTTTGTTTGCCAATTTTCTTATGGCCAAAAAAACTTTACATACGACCTTGTTATATATGGCGGCACTTCTGCTGGCATAGCTGCTGCCATTCAGGGGGCCAGAATGGGGAAGAATATAGTTCTGATTGAGCCAACAAAACGAATTGGCGGCCTAACCACGGGGGGATTAGGCCAAACCGATATTGGCAATAAACCTGCCATTGGCGGGATTTCACGAGAGTTCTACCAGCATGTAAAAAAGTATTATCAAAACCCCGAAAACTGGAAATTTCAGAAGCGAGAATCCTATCGGGATGGTGGGCAAACCAAAACTGGCCCTAACGAAGATGCGATGTGGACTTTTGAGCCTTCGGCCGCGTTGAAAATAGTGAAAGAGATGCTGGGTAAAGAGAAAAACATAACTTTGGTGTATGAGCAACGCCTGAACCGCAAGAATGGCGTGAAGAAATTGAAAGGAATTATCCAATCCATTCAGATGGAAAGCGGTCAAACTTATGTTGGCAAAATGTTTATTGATGCCACCTACGAAGGCGATTTAATGGCGGCCTCAGGTGTTTCTTACACCATCGGCAGAGAGTCGAATGACAAATACGGCGAAAGTTTGAATGGGGTGCAAGCCAATGATACCAGTATGACCCTTCGCAAAGGACGGTCAGCCAATGGACTTAATCACAACTTTGTGGCGGGTGTTGATCCCTACATCATCAAAGGAAATCCATCCAGTGGACTGCTTCCTTTCATAGAGCCTAATCATCCACCCAAAGATGGCACAGGTGATGCACGGATTCAGGCGTATTGTTTCCGTATGTGCCTGACCGATTATGACGAGAATCGTATTCCGTTTGAGAAGCCCGCATCGTACCGTGAACTGGATTATGAACTTCTTTTTAGAAACTATGAAGCAGGCGAAAAGTCCGTTCCATGGATCAATTCAAGTATGCCCAATCGAAAATCGGATACCAATAACAGTAGAGGTTTTTCAACTGATTTTATCGGTCAAAACTACGCCTATCCCGAAGCCAGTTATGCGGAACGGAAACGGATTTTTGACAACCACCTAAACTACCAAAAAGGGTTGATGTGGTCATTGGCCTATCACCCCAGAATTCCCGAATTTGTCAGAAATCAAGTCTCGAAATGGGGAATGAGTAAAGATGAATTTGAAGAAGGGCAAGGCTGGCAGTCGCAATTGTATGTGAGAGAGGCCCGTAGATTGGTGAGTAGCTACGTGATGACCCAACAGAATTGTGAAGGATTTACCGTTGCCGCTGACCCCGTTGGATTGGCGGCCTACGGAATGGACTCGCATAATACACAACGATACGTAACCAAAGAAGGTTTTATAAGAAATGAAGGCAACGTTGAAGCCCACGTGAAAGGGCCGTTTGCGATAAGCTACCAATCTATCATTCCCAAAAAAGAGGAATGTCGCAACTTGCTGATTCCCGTTTGTCTGAGTGCTACGCACATTGCCTATGGTTCTATCCGTATGGAACCCGTGTTTATGGTTTTGGGACAGTCGGCAGCTACAGCCGCAGTTTTAGCTATTGAAAATAAGGTTTCTCCCCAACAATTACCTTATGAAATGCTTCGACAAGTATTGTTGAAAGATAAGCAGGTATTGGAGAATTGACTGAGGTAGGGTAAAATAAAAACAAATTTGCAATTCACTATGGATATAGAGATTTAGATTTTTTAGAAGACTAAATGTTTTATCATAGAAAAGGTTAATAATCAATAATTCTCCAAAGGTTTCTTTTGGGGAATTTTAATCAAAAACGAAAACTTTATTACTTATTTTGATAATATTTCACCAGTTAATAATAATATTTCAACTAAAACTATCTAAAAATTATACTACTTTTGAATTAAAAAAAAACAAAGTATCAATGCGAAAGTGATAAAACAGGAAAAACATACTGAAAATTCAGACGATGCTTTGCTTTGGCAAGCCTTCAAAAAAGGCGAAAGAGAGGCTTTTGAAATCTTACTAAATCAGTATTATCCGCTATTACTTAATTATGGTTTTCGTTTTTATCGAGACAAAGAATTTGTCAAAGATAGTGTACATGATTTGTTTGTAGAAATATGGAATCGTCGTGAACATTTAGGCGATATTGTTTCGGTGAAATCTTATTTAATGCAAGCACTTCGTAAAAATATCATCAGAGAAAGTAGTCGGCTTAAATGGTTTAGAGAAGCCGATAAAATTTCAGACGACCATGATTTTGATATAGAATTTAATATTGAGAAATATTTAATATCTCGTGAAATCGAAAATGAATCGCTTCAAAAACTGCAATCTGAACTTGCTAAACTAACCAAACGCCAACGAGAAGCCATCTTCTTAAGATTTACCCAAGACCTATCATACGAAGAGATTGCCAATATCATGTCAATCAACTACCGCTCCGTAGTCAATCTTATTCATGAAGCAATCAAAACCATCCGTCAAAACTGGTTTATGTTGTTACTTTCCAGTTTTTTATTTTTTTATTAATTTTTTTCAGTACCAAATCCAATTCCTTGTCTCTTTACCATGAAGACACGGAATAATCATGTTTTTTTATGAAGAATTACAATAAATTTAGTGTTGAGGAATTCGTACAAGACGCTTATTTTCGGAAGTGGTCTTTGGGCGAACTATCGCCAAATGATACATTCTGGGAAAATTGGCTACAATCAAACCCCGAAAAAACAACAATCATTGAACAAGCAAAATCATTGGTTATTGCTCTGAAAGTAAATGAATTAGGTATTTTTTCAGAAGAAGAAATCAATGATGGCATACAAGATATATTGAATGATACCCAACCTAAATATGCTAATTTACACATTATCCGTACCAATTGGCTTCGCATAGCAGCATCGGTTACTCTGATACTCGGACTCGGTTGGTGGTTAGCTGATAGGAACACATTGAGCGAAATGGGTTTTGATAAAATCACCTCAACTGACCAAAAAGCTATTCACACCAACAAAGGAACAAAGTCAATGATTTTTGAATTGTCGGATGGCAGTAAAATTACCTTAGAACCCCAAAGCGAACTACGCTATGGCAATGAATTTGGCAAAGAAAAAAGGGAAGTATTCTTAATAGGCGAAGCCTTTTTTGAGGTAACAAAAGATACCCAAAGACCTTTTTTGATTTATACAGGTAAATTGGTTACAAAAGTGGTAGGTACAAGTTTCCGTATAAAGGCTTACGAAAAAGACAACGACATTTCGGTATCAGTACGTACGGGAAGAGTTACCGTTTATAGACAAGACAGTAAACCCAAAAACAACAAATCATTATCAACTGAAATTGTGTTAGTTCCCAACCAAAAGGCGGTATTTGAAAAAGACCAAGAATTATTGGTTAAAACCTTGGTGGATAAACCTATACAAATCAATGAAATACAAAAAAATACAAGTTTAGTTTTTGAGGAAACAAAGATTTTGGAAGTCTTGAATACGCTTGAAAGTATGTACGGCGTAAAAATAAGTTTCGATAAAGAGGTATTTAGTAAATGCTCCATCACGGCAAATTTGCAATATGAAACCTTGTACCAAAAACTTGACCTGATTTGTGAACTCATTCAAGCCAAATATGAAATTATAGATGGCGAAATTATGATTTATGGAAAAGGTTGTCGATGATAAATCATTTTCTTTAACCCTTAAAATTTGCCTATGACATAAGTAGATTACAAAAAAGAGAGTCGGCAATGGTCTCAACATCACCGACTCGAATTCCCAAATGCCTTTACATTTTCTATAAAGAATATAGGGAACTGTTTTGCTCAATTTTTCACAAAATCACAAAAACGTTTAAAAGTAATGAAAAAAAAACTATTCAACCATGGTTTATGGCTTAAAATCATGAAAGTATCAATTATTCAAATGGTGTTTGTCGTTTGCTTTGTTGGCTTGTGCTACGCTCGTGATGCAAACGGCCAAGAAATGCTTGAAACCCGCATTAGTATTCACCTCGAAGATAAATCGCTAAAAACAATTTTATCGAAATTAGAGAAAGAAGCTAAGGTAAAGTTTATGTATAGTGCAGAAGTAATTCAAGCCGAAAGAATATCTTCGCTCAACGCAAAAAATCAATCTTTGGGTGAAGTGTTGGATGCCTTTTTAAGCCCATTAAACATTTCATACCGCGGCACTAATATTGGCATAGTATTAACTCCAAAAGCAATTAAAGTAGGGCAGATTCAAGGTATGCAGCCTACAAAAATTGAGCTAACAATACCTGCCGACATCACTATCAAAGGAACAGTTACCGACGAATCAGGTGAAAAACTCCCAGGCGTAAGTGTAACGCTAAAAGGCACAACTCGTGGAAGTACTACCAATACCAATGGCGAGTATTCAATCGCAGTTCCTGATGATAAGTCTGTTTTGGTATTTAGTTACGTGGGCTACGAGCGGCAAGAGATTTTGCTGGGCAACCGCACCAGCCTCAATGTGTCTTTGAAAGTGGACAATAAGTCGTTGAGCGAAGTGGTAGTGGTGGGCTACGGTACAGTCAAACGAAGTGATTTGACGGGGTCTGTGAGTCAAGTTAAATCCAAAGAATTGAATGCCTTTCCTGCTGCAAACGTATTGCAGGCACTATCTGGGCGTGCTGCAGGTGTGCAAGTTACTCAAAATACAGGAGCACCTGGTGCTGGGGTAAGTGTTCGCATCAGAGGCACCAACTCCATTCAAGGTAGCAATGAGCCACTTTATGTTGTAGATGGATTTCCTACTTCGGGGAGCAATCCTACGATACTCAACAATGCCGACATTGAGAGCATAGAAATTCTGAAAGATGCCTCTGCAACAGCCATTTATGGTTCACGAGGCGCAAACGGGGTGGTTTTGATTACCACCAAAAAAGGAAAATCTGGCAAGACGAAAGTGGACTTTGAAACCAGTTTCAGCACTCAAACTTTACGTAAAAAACTGGATTTGATGAACGCCAAAGAATACGCTACGTTTTATAACAAGCAAGCTGTCAATGATAAATTAAGTCCTTATTTTAGCCAAGCGCAGTTAGATGCTTTCGGAGAAGGCTTTGATTGGCAGAATCTGGTTTTTCAACAAGCACCCATGAAAACCACCTCCCTCAACATAAGCGGAGGAAACGACAAAACACAGTTTTCAATAGCGGGCAGCTTCTTTGGGCAGGATGGAATCGTGAAGGGTAGCGACTACAATCGCTATTCGTTGCGGACCAACATCAATCACAAAGTCAGTGAAAAATTCAGTGTGAATTTATCTAACACTTTAACACGCCTCAAAACGAGCAGAAGAGACAGCGAAGGCGGTTCAAGAGGAAATTCGATGATATCTGCGGCTATTTCATCACCTCCTACCCTAAATTCTTATAACGATGACGGCACGTACCGAGTTTTGGCCATTGTTTACCCGTTTGTAGCTACCGACTTGATAAATCCCCTTAATTTTATCAATGAGCAAAGCAATGTAATCAAGGCCAATCGGGTGCTGACAAATGCTGCACTTATTTACAAACCAATTCCAGAAATAACCGTTAAAATTTCAGGAGGCATCGAAAACGCCGATGACCGTACCGACAATTACACTAGCAGAAACTTCTTCAATTCGCCCGGTAGAGCTAGTGTCAGTACTATTCAATTCACAAGTTTACTGAATGAGAATACAATCAGTTTTGACAAAACGTTTAAAAAAATCCACAGTATTTCCGCAGTAGGGGGTTTTACCTATCAAGATTTTGTAAACACTTCTCTCTCGGGTAGTGGAAATGGTTTTTTGAGTGATGTTACAGAAACGTCTGGGCTTGGCTCTGCTACTACACCAGGCATCCCGGGTTCTGGTTATTCTAAATCGGTCTTGCTCTCGTATTTAGCCAGGGTAAATTATGGCCTCAAAGACAAGTATTTGGCTACAATCAGCATAAGAAGAGATGGTTCGTCCAGATACAGCGATGGCAACAAATGGGGCTATTTTCCTTCGGGAGCGCTAGCGTGGCGGATTTCTAATGAAGGATTTCTAAAAAATAACAAATTCATTTCCGACCTAAAATTACGGGCCAGTTGGGGCTTTACTGGTAGTCAGGCCATTGACCCTTATGCAACCCTTAATCAACTTTCGGCTAACCGAACAGTTTTTGACGATGCATTATATACCGCATTTTCGCCAGGCACCCGCTTGCCAGGAAATTTAAAATGGGAAACTACCGAGCAAAAAGACATAGGTATTGACTTTGGAATTTTGAATAACAGACTGACGTTCACGGCTGATTATTACATCAAAAACACACGCGATTTGCTCAATACTGTTGTGTTGCCTTCGTCTTTGGGCTTTACTTCCACCATTCAAAACATTGGTGAAATACAAAATAAAGGCATTGAATTGGGCATAGACGGCCGCATTTTCACGGGGGTTTTCAAATGGGACCTCAATGCCAATGTCTCTTTCAATCGTAATAAAGTAGTAAAACTTTACGGCGGTGCTGATATTTTGGGCGGCAACGTCAACGTAGTGGTCATCAATGATGTAACAAATATCTTACGCGAAGGACAGCCGATTGGTCGGTTTTGGGGCTATTTGGAAGATGGTTACACTGAGCAAGGAAACATTAAATTCCAAGACTTGGATGGTAATGGCATTATTACCCAAACCGATAAAACCTACATCGGAAACCCCAACCCCGACTTTATTTACGGCATCAATTCAATGATGTCTTACAAAAACTTCGACCTGTCCCTGTTTATTCAAGGCGTTAAGGGTAATGACTTGTTTAATGTCAGTTCTATTGTCAATACCATTGACTATGGTTTTGGCCTTAATATGCCTACCGAGGTCTTGACAAACCATTGGACACCCACTAACATCAATGCCAAGTACCCAATTATCAGCCGTAATACAACTTCGCGTGTTTCAAACCGATTTATCGAAGATGGCTCTTATTTACGGTTGCGAAATATTCAGTTGGCCTATAATTTGACCCTTGATAAATGGGGAATAAAATGGATAAACAATGTTCAGTTGTACGTTAGTGGACAAAACTTACTGACCAAGACTAAGTATTCATGGTGGGACCCCGAAGTCAATTCTAGGGGTGGAGCCAATTCTACTGCCCAAGGAATAGACCACAATAGCTATCCTACGGCCAAGTCGTTCACCGCTGGACTTCGGGCAAGTTTTTAGTAATTTGATACAATTTTCCAATTTATAAAAAATATTTTTATGAAAAAATCATTCTCTCTTTTACCTACCTGCTTCAGAATTGTGAATTGGAGTACGGTCGGGGCTACAATTCTACTGTTTTTCACTTCTTGTGAAAAACTACTGGTTGAAGAACCCAAATTTATGGTGGTAGAAAATTTCTTCAATACCGCTGCCGAAGTGGAATCGGCTACTAATGCCATCTATATTCCCCTGCGTAGCACCAACTATACCGTCTATGAAACCGCCTTAGAATGTCAAGCCGACTATACGTATGGACGTGGCAGTTGGGCCCCATTACATGGCTACCAAGGACTTAACGACGCCAATATCAATCGGGTAGCTGGACTATGGAACTCTTTTTATCTGAGTATTCGCAATGCCAACTTAGTCATTCAAAATGCGCCAAAGGGAAAATTAATCTCTCAGGCCGACATTAGCAAATATGTGGCCGAAGCCAAGTTTATGCGGGCGTTCAACTATTTTCAATTGGTCAGAAACTGGGCGGGCGTTCCCCTTCGTACAGAGGATAATATGACCGAAATAAACCTAAAAAGAAGCACTGTTGATGAAGTCTATAATTTAATAGTTGCTGATTTAAAGGAAGCC
Organism: Cytophagaceae bacterium; assembly: GCA_031414675.1. Lineage (GTDB taxonomy): Bacteria > Bacteroidota > Bacteroidia > Cytophagales > Spirosomataceae > Leadbetterella. Next base: position 6,181 of record JANNWE010000634.1, on the reverse strand, counting down.
GAAAACGCGCTGCTTGACAAAGCGTCCAACGTAGGCAGACCTTCTAAATGGGCGGCAAAAGCTTTATTGGCCGATGTTTACTTACAGTTGGGAAAATATATGGAGTCGAGAGATAAGGCCGATGAAGTCATCAAAAGCAATAAATTTTCACTGGTTCCCGTCGCCACCAAAGCAGATTTCCAGGCAAAAGTCTTTGGTCCTGAGCTGGTTTCGACAACCGAAGAAATTTTTTACTTTAAATATTCGCGCCAGATAGGCCAAGGAAACTATATGCTGTGGATTACCAATCATCCAAGTACCAACCTATTTAACTTTGGTGGCGCTTTTGTGGTCTATGGAGAAACAACTGGTTCATTTTATAAGGCTTGGGATGACAACGACATCAGAAAAGCATTATGGGAAAAAGTAAATATTGGTCTTGGTGCCAACACGCTCATTAGCTCCAAGTTTATAGACCAAAAGGCAATTGGTCAAGACGGGGCAGGTAATGACGACCCCGTTTATGCCTATGCTGATGTGTTACTGATTTTTGCTGAGGCCGCTTCCAGGGTAAATAACGGCCCCAATGCGCAAGCAATGGAAGCACTGAATCAAGTACGTCGTCGAGGATATGGCAAAAATCCAACAGCTATTTCTTCGGTTGATTTGGTACTTGCCAATTACAATGCCGATTCGTTTTTAGATTTAGTTATCAGAGAGCGGGGCTATGAGTTTATTTACTTGGGAAAACGTTGGCTTGATCTCAAACGAACGGGAAAACTGAAAACTATGATTCAAGCGTCAAAAGGTATAAATGTGGCCGATAAACACCTTTTATGGCCGATTCCACTTTCAGAATTGAACTTCAACAAAGCACTCGACCCTGCCAAAGATCAGAATATCGGGTATTGATTTTTACTAAAACAAGAAGATGAAAAAGATAGAAAGAAGATCCGTGCTTGCATCCATTGGTGCCATGTCGTTGGGAATAACGGGCTTGGCCAAAGGAGAAATAGTAAGCGAACCCTATGCAATCAAAAAACAAACCCTCAAAACCGATATTTTGGTCATTGGTGGAGGAACGGCAGGAGTCATAGCTGCCATTCAGGCGGGCAGAGCAGGAAGAAAAACAATTCTTGTAGAAAACGGAAGCCAACTCGGCGGAACTACCACCACTGGTGGGGTAGCTTTCCCGGGTATATTTTTTGCTTGGGGAAAACAGGTCATAGGCGGTATCGGCTGGGAACTTGTGCAGGCCGCAGTGGCATTAAATGACGATACATTGCCCAATTTCTCCATTCCTCATGGCAAAAATCATCCCCGCCATCAGGTTCGTTTAAACGGTCAATTATATGCTTTGCTTATTGAAGAAAAGTGCTTAGAGGCAAATGTTCAAATTAGATTTTATGAAACTCCCACCCAAATTAAATTTCAAAATAATAATTGGGTAGTTCAAACGATGGGCAAAGGAACAATTACAGAAATCATTTGCAATCAACTCATTGACTGCACGGGTAATGCCTATGCAGCCTCGATTGCAGGCTTTACTCTACTGCGCGAGGCCACCATACAGCCTGGCACACTGACGTTTGAGTTGGGCGGTTATGATTTCAATTCGCTCGATTTAAAGCTGATTCAAGAGCGTTATCAAGAGGCACTTCAAAAAGGTGAATTGGTCAAAGCTGATTTTCGTAACAATATCGTTGGCTTGTTAAGAAGTAGAGGAGATAACATATCGCACGTGATGAACGCAGATTCTACAACATCTGAATCGCACACGGCTGCAAACATAAAAGGACGAACATCCTTGCTGCAAACATTGCGTTTTCTTCGAACACTACCTGGTTTGGAAAAAACCAAAATTGTTGATATGCAAAACGAAACCGCCGTGCGCGAAACGTACCGGATTGACGGTCATTACAAAATTACGCATAATGATTATGTGACAGGGAAAATGTTTGACGATGCAGTTTCTTATTCCTATTATCCAATTGATGTGCACGATGAAAACGGCGTTGTTCCCGACCATTTAAAAGAAGGTGTTGTTGCCACTGTGCCTATTCGGGCATTGATACCCAAAAACAGTCGAAATTTTTTGGTAGCTGGACGGTGTATAAGCAGCGACCGACTGTCCAATTCAGCACTTCGGGTGCAAGCCTCTTGCATGGGTATGGGGCAAGCAGCAGGAGCAACGGCCGCTTTGGCAAACTTACAAAACAAAACCCCGTTGGAAGTGTCAATAAAAGACATTAGACAGATGATTGAAGAACACGGCGGTATTGTTCCAACGTATTCTTAAAAAACGTATGCGTTCTTTGAAGATGAATAAATTGTTTAAATTGAGCCTTGGGGTAGCAATTTTATTGCTATTCCAGGCTTATCTTATTCCAGATAAAATTCGATATTTTCATTCTCAAACCATTTTGCTTGCACCAGACAAAACACAAGCACACATCATTGATTTTAAGGACTCTGTGGGTGTTGATACACTATTCCAAATTAGGGCAAAAGAAGGGTTTCCAATTGCTTATTTCAGAAAAATAAGATCAAATATTTGCTTCGACAATAAGTGCCGATTGTTGGATATTGTTCTCTACTGGAATATCACGGGTCGCTATCTTGGGTTTGAGCTTCCAGAAGGAGAATTTCTGAGCAAAACAAAGCATGAGCCTTTTAATGTGGCAGAATATACCAGCCTACATGAGATTTTAAAGGATTCAATGTCGCAACTTAGATATCTTCCATACAATGCTATGACCCCAAAAATGGATGTTAAAAGTGGTCTTGTTGATGCTGTTACCTCGCCTACAGCTCCCGAAATATCAGAACTAGTCGTAAAAGGAGCTGCTTATACAACTTATAAATTATGGCACTTTGTGTATGGGATTACCCAAATCGAAGTGGAAAAACTTACTATGAAGGAACTGTCAGCCTCGCTACTTATTAAGATTTTGGAAAGTTCGAGTTTGACTGATAAAATATGGGCCATCAATCGAAGTGGAAATTTCCTCATTAACAATCTGGAACTTCAAACCAAACTTTTTGAAATGGTAAATAATAAAGACTATAACCTAGCTGAAAGAGTCTTGCATGTGGTAAATTTCAAAGAAAAACCCTCAGATAATTTACAACTATTGTTGGTTAAAAAGTTGGCCGAAAGTAATTATTCAATAAAAAAACTGATTTTAGATAAACTAAAAGAATCACCTCAATTAAATAGTCAAACAGTAACCGACTTGGCACATCAATTAAAATTTCTCAATGGTGAGTTGGTTGGCAATGTACTTGCTATTTTCAAAAAAAACCAAGTCAATGATGTAGAAATAGGCTTGTTGGTAGCTCATTTGTTAGAAAACAACAACAATTTCATTTCCGAAAAAGCTTATTCTTTTCTCAAAAACATGAGTATATCAGACAGAGTAATTGAAGCTCAACTAATTAAATACAAATCTCGCAGGGATTTGAACCAATTAAAGTAACTTGGTGCGAGATTTAGCTTTGTAAATCAAGTTTGTTTAATGGAATGTTTGCACTTCGACATCATACGATAGCCAGCTGTTCAAAGGTAATTTCCTTCGTACATGTTGGAATGCAGTGTTTGACCCCAGAAAATGGTTTAATAAAATAATACATTTGGTGGTAAAATCAAAAAATAATTAAAAAAGAAGGCTATCAAATACGAGATCAAAGTAAGCCACATTTTATGAATTTCCAATAGTAGAGTGGGCGAGACGGCACGCTTTTGGGATTAGGAGAATCATCTGGAAGAAATATTTATTCAAGATGTTTCCTGTAAATTTTAAAATTTTATTCGTTCTTCATTTTTTCGCTACTTTTCTTTACAAAACTAATTTATAGAAGTCCCCTTAAGATTATTACGATTCTCGCAAAATACCACAGGAAGGACTAACCAAACGCCAACTGAATGGCGAAATTTCCAAAAAATGCTCAGATTTTTTCACAATTAGGTCAAACACCATAGTATTTGTTACAAATAATTAATAAAACACCATAGTATTTATTACAAAAAATTAACATAACACCATAGGATTTGTTACAAAAAAATTATATTTTTGCATAGTATTTGTAACATAAAATAAATTTAACGAGATGTTAATTACAAGAAAATCAGAGATTTACCTTCAGGAGTGGAAACTAAAATCAAATCGAAAGCCTTTGATATTAAGAGGTGCAAGGCAAGTGGGCAAATCTACATTGGTTAAAAACTTTGGAGAAAAGTATAAATATTTTGTGCAACTAAACTTGGAAAAACCAAAGGATAGAAAATATTTTGACACTGAAAGAGAAGTGAATGAAATTTGGCAGGAAGTACTTTATGAAAAAAATATCCCCAATAAACCACATGAAACTTTGTTATTTATTGATGAAATCCAAGAAATTCCTCATGTAATAAAGCAACTACGATATTTTTATGAAGAATTACCTGAATTAAATGTAATAGCAGCGGGTTCACTTCTGGAATTTGCCTTAGGAGAAGTAACATCATTCCCCGTTGGCAGGATTGAAGAACACACCATACATCCATTGGATTTCGAGGAATTTTTGATGGCAATCGGTGAAAATTCAGCGTTGGAACAATTGAAAAATATCCCTTTAAATAATTACGCTTATTCAAAATTATTTGAACTTTTTAAAAAATACCTTGTAATAGGCGGTATGCCAGAGGTTGTGAAACAATATGTGGAATCAAATTTTAGCCTTGTAGGTCTTAAAACAGTTTATTCTTCAATTTGGGATACTTATAAATCGGATATTGTGAAATATGCCAAAAATGAAACCGAAGGTAAAATTCTCAGGTATATTTTTGAAACAGCACCATATTGTCGAGATAGAATAAGTTTTGCTGGTTTTGGCGGGTCAAATTATCGGTCAAGGGAAGTTGGCGAGGCATTTAGAGCATTAGATTTAGCCAAAATTATTTATTTGATTTATCCTACAACGCAAACAACCCCTCCACAATTGCCAGATTTAAGCCGAAAGCCTCGTTTACAATTTTTAGATACAGGGTTGATGAACTTTGCTTCAGAAATTCAAATTGAATTGATGCAGTTGAGCAACCTAAGTGACTATTATAAAGGCTTTGTGGTAAATCATTTGATAACGCAAGAGCTTATTGCTCACCCCAATAGTAGGATTTTAAAGCCTCATTTTTGGGTGAGAGAAAACGCTAAGTTGAACGCTGAGGTGGACCTAACCTACAAATGGGATAATTTATTACTCCCCATAGAAGTAAAATCGGGTGCGAAGGGGAGCCTTAAATCACTTCATGAATTTATGGATATTGCCCCTCATGCTTTTGCTATCAGGTTTTTAGGAAATAAGGTTTCGATAGAACAAGTAACTACTCGAAATGGGAAAACGTTTAGTCTATTAAATCTTCCTTATTTTGCTGTTTCACAATTAGATAGCTATATTGAATGGGGTATGAATGAGGTTGCCAATTTACATCAAGATTTATAACCAGGGTGGCGAAGCCTTGCAACATAAGGGTTTTAGAATTACTTCACCAACTGCATGAAGGATACCTTCCTAGGTGTGGAAAGCAGTCTTTGACCACAGAAAATGGTGTAATAAATTGATGGTAAGCTCAAAAAATAATTACTGTCATCCGACTAAAATCAAAATTAGTCAAAAACCTCTCCCTATGGCCATTAAAAGTTTATTTTTCAAATATTTAAAAAAGACCCCCTAATTTTTATTCTTTATGTGTCCTGCAGACGGCCTTACTTTTTCCGGCGTGCCGGCCCAGTCGAAAAAGTAAGCAAAAAAACATTCACAAAAAAAAATCCTCATGAAAATTTTTAATTTAATTGTCTAGTTATTAATAATCTAACACTGATTAAAAATTTTCAAACGGACGTTTTTGTGACTAAAGGAACAATCAGTAATTTGAATTTAAAATATTTCATATAGGAGTATTTCTCCACTCTAAATCCTGTAATGCCAAAAAAACAAATCTGCAATTCACTATGTATGATGTGGTAAGTAGTTATAAATCAGCCACCTCGAATGTAAAAAAAAAACATTGAAATAATAAGAATTGCTTTTAACCAGCTGCGCGAAGGATATTTCCTTAGCCCATGTTGTAAAGCAGTCTTTGACCCTAGAAAATGGGATAATAAATTAATGGGAAGATCAAAAAAATAATTAAAAAAGGTGGATATAAAATACGAGATCAAAG
>JANNWE010000633.1:0-5208 GCA_031414675.1 Cytophagaceae bacterium | reverse complement strand
GCTTTAAATTATATGAAGATTTTAAGGCCAAATATGGAGAAGACGGAAATGTAATGGTGATAGCTTTTGATAAAAAGGACGTTTATGATTTAACAACTTTTAATGAATGGTATGATTTATCTAAAAAATTAAAAACGTTAGACGGAATCAAAAATGTATTATCGGTTTCTAGTTTGATGAAAATACAAAGAAACGATTCTTTAAAAAAGTTTGATTTTATTCCGATAGTAAAAGCTAGACCACTAATACAAGCTGAAGTTGACAGCATAAAATCTCAGATTCAAAACTTGCCTTTTTATGATGGTTTCATTTATAATGGCAATGCCCAGTTAATGGCTGTTACATTTGATCAAGCCAAAATGAATAGTAAAGGACGAATTGCTCTGAGTTTACAGATACAAGATGAAGCGGAAAAGTTTGGAGAAAAGCTGGGTATTAAAATGCATTTTTCAGGTATGCCTTTTATACGAACTCAGTTTATGACTATGGTTAGAAATGAATTGAGTATGTTCATGATTTTTGCCTTTTTGGTTACCACATTTATTTTATTTTTATTTTTTAGATCTTTTCAAGTTGTTTTTTATGCGGCCCTAGTGGTTTTAGTGGCTGTAATATGGTCAGTTGGTTTGATTTCCTTTTTAGGGTATAAAATTTCAATTCTTACTGGCCTTATCCCGCCACTTATAATAGTAATTGGCATCCCTAATTCTATTTTTATAATTAACAAGTATCAAGAAGAGTTTGTAAAAACCAAGAATAAAATTCAAGCTTTAAAAATTTTAATTGATAAAATTGGGAAAACTACATTTATTGCCAATTTGACCACATTTATAGGCTTTTTTGTATTTTATTTTACTGGCAGTCCACTCTTATTAGAATTTGGACTTGTAGCCGCTCTTTGTGTGATGACCACTTGGGCTATTTCCTTAATCTTGATTCCCACGATTTTTAGTTATGCTGTGGATCCTAAAGATAAACATGTAAGGCATTTAGAGAATAAAACCATTTCTAAATTTTTAACCAAAGTAGATTTCTTAGTTCACCATAGAAGAACCTGGGTATATACTTTTGTTTTTTTGGTGGTTGCTATTTCTATATTTTGGGCGTACAAAATAAAAGCTGTTGGATATGTTGTTGACGATTTGCCAGAAGATGATCCTATTTATACAGATTTAAAATTTGTTGAAACGAATTTTAAAGGTATAGTACCCTTTGAAGTCAGCATAGATACCAAAGAGCCAAATGGAGTTTTTAATCCTAAAGTGCTGAATCAAATTAAGCTTTTACAAAGAGAATTTAGTAAATATCCTGAATTTACAAAGCCAGTTTCTATTGTGGAGGGTTTAAAATTTATTTATCAAGGGTATAGAGGCGGCGACCCTAAATATTATGTTTTGCCTCCTGCCCTTGAACTTCAAAAAATGGGGGAATATGCTCAAGAAGTAAAAGGGAAGGAGAATATGTTTTCAGCATTCATTGACAGCACTAAACAATTTACTAGAATTAGTTTTCAAAGCAAGGATGTGGGTACAGTAAGAATGCGAAAAATGTTTACAGAATTACAAGCAAAAGCCGACACCATATTTAATTTTGATAGAGAATTGTCTAATTGGAAGCCTAGTAATGAGCAAGTTAATGTAAGTTTAACAGGTAATGGAGTAGTTTTTACAAAAGGGAATGATTATCTTCTTGGCAATTTGAGGGATAGTACTTTGTTAGCTATTTTATTGGTTTCATTAGTAATGGCCACCCAATTTTTAAATCTTAGGACAGTCCTAATTTCTACTATTCCTAGTATAATTCCACTAATAATTACCGCAGGTATTATGGGTTATTTTGGAATTCCTTTAAAACCATCTACTACATTAATATTTAGTATTGCTTTTGGTATTGCTTCTGATGGTACTATTTATTTTTTGACAAAATACAAAGAGGAAATTGGTAAAGGTAAAACTATATCTCAAGCAGTTTCGGAGACTATACGTTTCACGGGTATTAGTATGGTTTACACGGCAATAATTTTGTTTTTTGGATTTGGAATTTTTGTAGCTTCTGGTTTCAAAGGAACTATATTTTTGGGACTTTTGGTTTCCATCACACTTTTAATTGGTATGATTTCGAATCTTATACTTTTGCCTTGTTTTTTAATGACCTTAGACAAAAGGCAGAATATTAAAGCTCTTAGAATAAATGGAGGGAAATAGTTTAACCACTTTAGGTTTAAAGCTCCCTAGCGACCCTAGGTGGATAAATATTGCCGAAATGAACATAGGCGATATATTGATTGATCATGCTTTTTGTGAACAAAAAGCAGCTACCAAATGCATTACTTTGATAGTGAAATATCCTGATTTGGAATTTTTAGTGGATATGCTTACGCCCGTGGTAACCGAAGAGTGGGGCCATTTTCAAAGAGTATTGAAGGAGATGAAGAAACGAGGGATCAAACTCGAACAAAAAAGAAGAGATGAATATGTTTTTCAATTGGGAAAATGTATGAAAGGAGGAGGAAGCAGAATGGACCAATTGATGGAGGATGTCTTATGTTTTGGATTAATTGAAGCACGTAGTGCAGAGAGATTCAAATTGTTATCCGAAAATATTGTAGACGAAGGCTTGAAAAAGTTTTATTATGAACTTATGATTTCTGAAGCAACCCATTATAGAAATTTTATGGAAATAGCCGAATTTTATCAACCAAAAGAAAAGGTGAGAAAAAGATGGGAGGAATTATTAATTCAAGAAGCCGAAATTATGAAGAACCTAGAAGTAAGAGAAGATAGATTTCATTAAGTTGTATTAACCTCTAATATTCATACAATTTATATAATTAATGGCCCAGCCTAAAAAAAGCTATTCAATCCTTTCGGCTTCCAACTCTGTACCTTGTATAATAAGTTTTAGACCTATTACTTTATTTTTTGAATCCCTTATAAAAATAATTGTGGAACCATACGAGCTAGTGGATAGAAACGTATCATTTTGCTTTTGTTTTAATAATTTATTGGAACCATTACCGTCCGCTTCCCCAAATAGAAAACCTTCTTGAATTTTTACAATAAAGTTTTCAAAAGGGGCACCCGCTTTCATTTTGTATGTAGCAGCAAATTCTTTTAAAGAATCGGCGGAAACTGTTTGAGCAAATGAAATTTGACTAAAAATTAAAAGGAATAATCCAAATAAGAATGATTTTTTTACAGACATTTTTTTTAGGTTTTTTCAAATTTACATATTTATTTTTATTTGTTTAAATAAGATTTAAATTTTATTTGAATAAATAGTTTTCGTGTTTTTTCTAAGACATAATTTTTAAATTAATCTTAGTTTTTTTTAGAATTACTTTCTGAAACAGATCAAATAATAACAAGAAGGCTTATTAAAATAGAGAAACATTTAATTTTTGATATAGAAAGTAAATTTTTAAATTTACTTGATTGGATAGAACAAACAAATTATGTAGGGTATTGAAAAATTGCTAATTTTGTAAAAATACTTACTATCTTTTTATTATGCCTACTACTGAATTTGAAATTAAAGGAAAAACTTACGAAGTATCAATTGCTGGCTCACCAGAGTTTCGTTTCGGTGAAAACATAGTTTTATCTAATGCAAGCACCGATATTGTTTTTAATCAACCTTGGTATAACAATGGGTTTACAGCCGTTGATTTTTTAAGTGAAGCCGAATTTGCTCATCTGAAAGATGGATTAAGAGCCGCTGTTGAAAAAATAATAAATGAAGTATTAGGCCAAAAAACGGAAGGTTTTACTTTAGAAAAATACCATCATTTTGTCAATAAAAACGAGGATCATTTTAAAATTGTATCTCGAACCCGAGACCTTTTTTCAGATGATTTCAATTTTCCAATCGTAGAGATGATCCCTAAATTTGAAAAGATATTGGGCTTTTCTTTATCAGACGTGGATCCAAAAAGTGGAGAAAAACTACACATAATTGTTAGAATTAACAGACCCAAATCTAACGATTATAATCCGCCACACAAGGATATTTATGAGGAGGTAGATCAAAATAATTATATTCCTCCTTTTGTGAATCTTTGGATACCAATTGTTGGAGTTACAGCTAATTCATCTTTACCAATTGTTCCAGAGAGTCATAAAATTAATGAGAATGAAATATTAAGGACCTTTGATGGAGGTGTAGTAGAAGGAAACACCTATCGCGTAAGGATGATAAAAGAATGGGGAGGAAATCACGATTTAGAAAGAGCAAAAGTGAAGGATGGTCAAGTTTTGTTTTTCTCTTCTCATTTAATTCATGGTATGGCAATAAATGAAGAACAAGATCTGTCTAGGGTTGCACTCGAATTTAGGCTATTTAAGTCTTAGAACTTAAATACTTTTTATCAATTAAGTTTATTTTTAAAATTTTCGGTCCTTATTAAAGAATAATTTTTTGGCCTAATTTATTGTTAATTAATTTTTTAGATATTATTTACTAATTTTTTTTTCTAATCAATTTCATTTTCCGAATAAAGATTTAATTTAGACTAGCTAATTTTTTTAGGTTATTTTTTATAATTTCTTTAGATTTTTTTATCAAGCTTAGGTTAACTTATAAAATTGAAATGATAAATATAAAGAGTATTCAAACCGAAATAGATGCAAGTTTTTTATATAAATTTTTAGCTGAAAAAGAAACAGACCCTGTAGTTTCTAATGTTTTTCACCAAATGAGTGAAATAGAATATAGCCACGCCACTGTTTTTGCAAAAAAAAATAATTTGGAGCTTTCAAAACTTCCATTACCTTCCAACCGAGCTCAAATTTTAAGATTTATTGGAAAAGTCTTTGGACATGAATATGTTTTGGGTGTATTATTGGATACCGAAAAAAGCATATCAAGTGCAGTTTCTGATGCACGAAAAAAATCAAAAACCACAAGTTCTATTTCTGATACAGCTCATGTAACAATTCTTAAAAATATTTTAAATAATAATAAGAATGTTTCCATTAGTAACTTGGCCAGATTTGAAAAGAGACATCGCTCGGTAGGAGGAAATGCACTTAGAGCGGCTGTTTTAGGGGGTAATGATGGTTTGATTTCTAATTTCAGTTTAGTAATGGGAATTGCTGGGGCGTCAAGCAACCAAAGCGGTGTGCTTTTGACTGGGATTGCAGGCCTTCTAGCAGGAGCATTATCTATGGCTTTAGGCGAATGGATTTCGGTAAAAAGTTCTCAAGAACT
>JANNWE010000632.1:0-2509 GCA_031414675.1 Cytophagaceae bacterium | reverse complement strand
TATATTTTTTGGGTAAAATATCTAAAAACAGAAAAGAAATCATCGAAAATGAGATAATTGATCTTTTTGACAAATTCGAATCACATAAATCTATTTATTACATTATTAATGATAAAATTGGTTATGTAAAAAAATGTACCTAATTTTTCTTATTAAAAGTTCCCTACTATTCATTTTCAATAGTGCTGCTCTCTAAAAAAGTATTTTTAACCCTGACTAGCTCTGGGTTTTTTTGTTGCTAAAAAGACCATGTTTCTTTCTGTTTATTAATTTGAGAAACATGTTTCGCAAATCTACCTACAAAAAAGCTAAGTATTTCATAATCAAACTAAGTATAAAAATAATTTTCTTTGCGACATGAAAAATCTGACTTTGTGTCGCAGAAGAATCTCCGATAGGGACTCTTCGAAGTTAAAATAGTGGATTGAATTGTTGGTTTAGGAGTAAGTTCAGAGTCCCCTAGCGGGAGACTCTGAACAAACCAAAGATTTTCTAGCAGAGTCTACGATAAGGACTCTGCGGAGTTTCAGAAATGGATTTTGTTCATTGTTGGTTCAGTTCTTGAGTCTATTCAGAGTTCCCTAGCGGGAGACTCTGAACAGACGAAACTAGAATTGCATTATTCTAAAAAGGAACTTCTGGCTCTGTATCTCAATCTGATTCCCTTTCACCAAATAGTTTATTGCCATACCTGACTCATTACCAAAAAACCTAGCCGAATATCAGCTAGGTTTTTCTTTTCTAAAAAAACAAAAAGTGTTTTAATTGATTTATTATTGAAAATGGCTATGGCTTGGGTATTTTAAACTTTACAAATGATGTCTCATCGCATCCCCATTTATCCACTTTAGCCACAAGACTAAATTCAACTCTAGTTAAATATTGACAGGTAGAGACTCCGCTTGCATTAAAATAAAGATACTCGGTATCGCTTCGTTCCAAAGGAAGATTCTTGCCATCAAGAGAGATGACAGTCAATTTTTCAACTCCATAGTCAATATACATTTCAACATTAAAAGTGGTTAAAACTGTTTTGTTTGCGTTTGCCACAGCTGTAATTTTCGCATAAGCTGTACCCTCAGGGAAAACCATCTTTTTATCAACTTTAAAGGTATTTCCAGACCAAATTCCAGCATATCCAACACTATTATCTTTGCTTCCAAAATGATAGTTGGTTAATATCCCTTTGTTTTCACCTGCAAGCCAATATTCAAAATTGGCTTGTTTTTCTTTTTTAATTAATGGCATTTTAAAGTCAATATACTTCCATTTTATATTATCTGGAGAACCTTTTATAAAAATCGGAACTAGATTCTCTCCTGATTCAACTTTAATTTTCAAAAGCCCATTTTTTGATTGTGCTATCAATAAACCATCTTTATTGTATTGTTCTACCAAAGTCAAATTTGGTTGCCAAACGTAAGCACTGCCAACACATCTAGCTCCTATTGTCATACTATCTAATTCAGTACTTAATGTGTCATTAATTATGACCCATTCTTTCCCTTTTAAATACATTAACTCTACAGAAGGAAACTTATTTGGAGGATAATCTCCAATTGTTCCTTTCTTCATCTCTTCATAGCGTGCTGATATTGATTCAAAATTAAACAATGCAGATTTTGCGACATATCTAATATAAGGGTACAAAGTAGTAGGGTCATCCGCACTTGACTTTGATTCATAAGGATTAAATCTACCATTACTATTAAGAGTTATCAAATGATTATAAGTGCTAGGGAAGTTTGGGTCTGCTACAGAAAGTAAACCATTGCTAGTTCTATACACTATCATTGCATGACCACCGGTTCTACTCCATACTTCCACTAATTGAGGTTTTTTTGTTAGATAAATTGAATATGCAAAAGAAAGATAATGTAAACTGTCGTGACCGAAACGTTTTGTGCCTTCTGCATTAAATTTTGACATCCATGCATTTCTTTGTTTCACAGTTTGGTCAGCCCAAACCACAGATGCAAATCGATATCCATTTCGATTGTCTTGCCATAATTTACCTGGTATTTTTTCAAATCGCCCATACAATTGTGGCTCTTTTTTAGCCAATTTTTGAGTGGCATAATACCACATTGCAGTAACAGATTGACCTGTACAATGGCCATTTATAGCTATGTATGAGCCATAATTCGGAAATTCCCAATCATCTATTCCTGGCCTAAAACCAGATTCTTGTGTATCAAAAAGCTTACTTTTGGGTATAGAAGCCACAATCATATCTGCCCAATTATTTAAACCTTTGGTATTGCTTACTCTTGCATTTCCAATAGCTTTCCCAGAAAAATGTCTCGTTGCCAAAACAATATTATTATCATTAATAGCAACTACAGGTATTCCTTCAAGCTCTTGGGAGTCTATGTCGTAATAAAACCCCATGGCAAAATGATCCTTTGGAACTTTGCATGGAATTGTAATTTTCATAACTGAATCTGCATAGCCACCGCCGTTTTCAATTCTAATTATTGGAGTGAGAATATTGAAATTTTCTATGTCT
>JANNWE010000631.1:0-4889 GCA_031414675.1 Cytophagaceae bacterium | reverse complement strand
TCAAAAAACTCAGATACTTTGTTTTTATTAATTATGAGCTCTATTTCGTATCTTCCTTTTTTGAGCTTCGTGGTTGGAATAAGCTTGGTTTGAGTACCCAAATTCTCCTGATACTCGTTTATTAATAACACTATTATTTTCCCTGAGCTATCTTTTAACTGAAGTTTCACATCTCCAGATTCATTCAGACGAAATACTATTTTCTTAATATTATTTGCATTTTCTAAATCAGAAACTAATTTTTCATTTTCCAACTTATTGCTCTCAGATGCTAAGGCATTTGCAGTATATTGGGCTTGGATACAATCCTCTATTTTAGCCGAAAAGATTGCATCATTCTTTACTTCAAATCCTGGTAACAACACAATACTGTTGCCAGCAGTAAAACTTATATTTTGCGTATTAGGTACAGTAGATAAAGCTTCAATCCGCTTTTTAGCCATAAAAGCCCCGTTGGCTAAATTGCCAACTGATATCAACAGCGTATCCGATCCACAGTTAATGTCAATACCTCTGCAATTACAATTTGCATCGAATTTATCATATTGGGTAAGAGGATCTCCGTCGTTGCAAGGGGTATCTTTTGGATTACACATTTGGGCATCAAAAGTGATTTTACTAAAGCCAGAACAACCAGCGTCTCCATGGTTATTCAAAGCGGAAACAAGTATAAACTTGGCTTTAATATCATTAAAATTGGGCCCAATAAACCCTGCATAATCCGCTGTTCCGGAGGCCTGTGGCCAGTTGTAAACTCCGCCAAGCGGAGTCCAGGTTGTTCCGTCTAAAGAATAATCCACTACTACTTGATTAAATCCTTTGTTGGTTTCGTTTGCAATATTATAATTCCAAACTCTTGAATTTTTAAATTTAAAGATATCTTCAAAATTGTATTGAATCCAATGGCTGGCACTACTTCTTGCGGCATTCGGATTGGCCGATGAGCTACAAGACACCCATGACGCTTCAGAAATTGGATTTAAATTATCGGTTGCTTTACAATCGTCATACATCTTATAGGCAGCTCCTAAATCGTTACAATCTGGTCCTGAGCAAGGGGTACCAACACATTCACAGAAGGCATCAATTTTATCGTTATTAGTAAAAGGATTTCCATCGTCACAAGGGGTATTTTGTGCTATACAAGAAATTTCACAGTTATAGTCAAAAAGGTAAAAATTAGGTATTTTCTTCCAAGTTTTTGGAGCATGAAATGGCGTTTTCCAAAACAAATGAAAATGATCTCGCCACGTGTTTTCTTTATGCCTGAACTCATAATAATAATATTTCCCTTTTTCTAATAAAATAGGGCCTGAATTTTGAAAAGAAGACTGATTGTGCTCGTACTCGCCAATTCCACCAATTACTATCATTTGGTGATTTTGCTTATACTCTATAGAATCATTTTTACTTAAATAGAAAAACGTTTGGTTATCACCTGTTAAATTAAATTCATAAATACCCGAGACAGGCACTGTTAAATACCCTTGAACTAAGGTTCCGTATAAGTCCTTGGTTGATTGCGACAATGGGCCGAATAAACCTTTTAAGCTTTCTTTCCTATCAGGAACTAATGGAAATTTAGGAGCGTTTAACAAATCATTTTCTACATAAGAACCCGTTATATTATCATAATAATAGGCTTCTGATTTCCCTCTTGTTCCTACACAGGCATTTGTGGTAGAAGCAGTTCCAACGCAATTACAAAAGCCATCTTGCATATCATTGGTGGTTAAACTGTTGCCATCATTGCAAATTGTTCCTCTTGGTGGACAGGTGCTTTCACAGCTATATTGCCATAAATTATTAAAATCAATTATAGACCAAGTAGACACAGATTGCTTTCTCCAATAGAGCGACATAAAATCTCCCCCACCACCTTCAAAATTTAATACTTCAAAATAATAATATTGACCAGCAAGCAATTGAATTGGGATTGAAGTTTGTTCTGGGTAGCTATTATGTGACGTAGGGGCTGTATATTGTGGAGAAGTAGCCCTTTTTATTTTCATGTTTGGGTTTTCATTTGGACTTAAATAAAAAAAGACTCTGTCGTCACCCGTAACATTAAATAAATAAGTATCCGTTTGGTTTACCTTAATAAATCCCTTCATTATACTTCCAAAATTGTCCGTATAGTTCACGGGACTATTTGTAGAAGCCAAAATTTCAAACCCATCGGGTTTAGTTGGGAAATATTCATTGGCCCTTAGAGCATTAGTGTCTGGCATAGAAGTGAAACCTTCCGACCAGTAAGACCATTTAATTTGGCCTGCAGTACCAATACAATTTTGAGCATTTGAAATGAAAGGCAAACAAAAAATCAGTAAAAAATATATTTTTCTTTTCATAGCATTAATACGTCAAACAATTATAAGGATGATTTACATTTGAAATATTACCTGAAGGAATATCCATAAAACCGATAGGGTAATTATTAGCAGAATAAGAATAAAAATTGCTCAAATTAGGTAAAACATAACACAAATCTGATGGGCTAACACCGTACCAAAGAGCCAATTCTGCATACATTTCGTCAGTAGAAACAGTTGGAATAAAATTGCCTCGATTTGAAACACTCGTAACATTATTATTTGAGGCATCCATTTTAGGATACGCCCCAAAAATCTTCCCATTGTTACCAGGACCATTGGCTAAAGCCCCACCCATAATTATATTATTGCCCCCCCAAGCGTGATCTGAGCCATTTCCATTAGAGGTAAGCGTACGAGCAAAATCTGAAATTGTGAAAGTGGTAACTTTATCCGCTATCCCCAAATCTACCGTGCTGTCATAAAAAGCTTTCATCGCTTGGCTAACAATGGGTAATCTGCTATTTAGGCCGGGAATTAAACCATCGTGCATATCCCAGCCTCCATAGGTTACAAAAAATATTTGACGTTTGGCTCCTAATTGCCCCCTTACCGACATGACTTTGTGAATAGCCTGTAAATCTTGAGCTAAAGAAGAAGTTGGAAAAGGAGAAGTAATACTTGGTACCCTTTTTAAAGCTTCTTTAAAAGTATCAAAAGCACCCATTGATTTTTTAGTGGTAGTAGAAAAAGTCTTTTGAAGCAAATTGGCATATGTTTGAGAAACTAAGCTATCAATGGCTGTGGTTCTTAAGTCATTCAAAAGTCCACTATTACTGTACCCAGACGGAAAAGACTGTAAACCAACGTTATTGGGATCTACATTTCTACTTATCGAATATTCAGAAATATCTTTGCCTCTTTGAAAAATATTTTTTCCAGCCAAAGAAATATTCATGGATATTTCGGTATTTGTATTGTTAGCATTTAATAAATCTGCTATTCTTCCACCTACTCCTAGTGCCTCCCTACTTTGTGGTACTGAAGTTTGCCATTGCATAATTTGGTCAGAATGAGAGTATATTCCACCTGGCAATTTTTTCTGGCGAGCATTAAACTCCGTTTTATTTGCTATGGGCTCCACCAAAGTTCCTATATTTGCCATAAGTGAGGCCTTCCCTGTATTAAACAAATCTCTTATGCCCACCATCTCCGGATGTACTCCAAAAGAAGCATAGGGTGAAACTTTGCCCCTAAAACTATGATTATGAAGGTTATTTAGCTGTAAAATAGGTTTTGAAAGGGTGCCCTCTATTTTCAAATCTGTTCTAAGTGCCTTGTATTCATTAAATCCATTATCTCCATTTAATCCATTTCCAGTAGGAATAAGCATATTAAAAGAATCTATTCCTCCTGCCAGAAGAATACAAACAAGTGCCTTATAATCTTCCCCAGATTGATTTTGATTTGTATTTACTAAACCGTTTAATGCTCCTAAGCTGGTAAGCGAACTTAGCAATGTGGTGGTTCCCATGGCTCCACAAGACACATTTTTTATAAAATTTCTTCTATTCATTCTTTTAGCGGTTTATTAAGTAATCTGGCGAAATCATTAAAAGGAAAATCCCCATCCTAAGTCTCCTATCGGCAAGAGTAGCATCAGGAATCCCGGCAACATTAAAAGTTAAAGGCATGTTCTTCAAAACATTTTCAATAATTGACATGCTAGGTTTCGAAATTTTACCCTGGGCTAGAATAAGATTGTACTTGTCCAAAAATTCAGGTAATCTATTATTTGGAGATAGGTAATAATCTAAACTAATGTCAAATCTCGGATCCTGATCAGGTTTGTAGGTTTCACCAGAAAACAAATTCCAAAATTCTACTGGGTCGTTATTAATCAACCAATTATGAAGTGCGTTCATGTAATTAGCAACAGAAAGCGAATTAAGCATTTGAAATTCTGGCCCCACTTTCCTTTCTGCGGCCAGGGGGCCATCTGGAACGTAATTAGGAGAATAAAAATTAAATACAGAAGGAGATATCATGGGCTTCTGTTCTAGCCTGTCATAAATATTATTCATCACATTGCGGTAAACTCCATTCGAATTTCTAAGATTTAAGCCTTTCACTAAATTCATATAGCGTAAAAAAGGCTCCCTTAAATGACCGTAAGTTGTATTCTCTTTATCTGCACAGCAATCTCTGGCCTCGGGATCAAGCAATATAGCTCTAATTACAGCTTTCAAATCACCTCTTACTCCTACACCGTTATTTACAAAAACTTCAGCAATTCTTTGAATATAAGCTCTTGATGGATTCGATGTAACCAAATGCTGAATAAGCCTTCTTGAAATAAATGGTGGAACATTCGGATGATTGTTTAAAATATCTAAAGCATCTCTAATATCCGTTTGTCCTTGTTCAAAAGGTTTAGCTGGAATACTTTGCCCTAAAAAAGTCTTTGGGCCTACTTCGTGGCCGTCTAGAATTATTGGAGTTAATATCCAAGGCCTTAAATATTTATCACTTGAATCTTTAGGATAAAATTTTAATCTTAAGGTATAACTCCATTTA
>JANNWE010000630.1:0-2021 GCA_031414675.1 Cytophagaceae bacterium | reverse complement strand
AAGACCAGTTTAGAGAAGAATTACTAAAAGGATATACTTTCAAAGGAGACTCAATAATTTTAGGTTCAGCAAAATTAGATGATGAAGTTATTTTTGGAACACAAATTAAAATTCCTCTTAAAACGCTTAATAGGCACGGCTTAATAGCTGGGGCAACGGGTACAGGTAAAACAAAAAGTTTACAAGTATTGGCTGAAAACCTAAGTGACGCTAGTATACCTGTATTAATGATGGATATTAAAGGTGATTTAAGTGGAATAGCTATGCCAGGTGAAAGCAAACCATTTATATTAGAAAGAACTGAAGCAGCGGGAATTGAGTATAATCCCAAGGGATATCCTGTTGAATTACTTACATTAAGTGATCAAAAAGGGACAAGAATGCGTGCTACTGTAATTGAGTTTGGTCCCATTTTGCTTACGAAAATTTTAGGACTGAACGAAACGCAGGAAGGTATTGTATCTTTGGTATTTAAATTTTGTGATGATCAACAATTGCCTTTGTTAGACCTTAAAGATTTGATTAAGGTTTTGCAATACCTAGGAGAAGATGGAAAAGAGATTTTTGAAACATCTTATGGCAAAATGTCTTCGGTGTCATTGGGTACAATCTTACGAAAAGTCATTGAACTACAACATGAAGGAGGCGATCTGTTTTTTGGAGAAACTTCTTTTGATATTGATGATTTAATGCGAATTGACAATGAAGGCCGCGGAATAATATCTGTGTTACGAGTAATGGATTTAATGGCCAAACCCAAATTGTTTTCAACTTTTATGCTAAGCCTATTGGCTGAGTTATATGCTGCATTACCCGAGGAAGGTGATTTAGACAGACCCAAGTTAGTTATATTTATTGACGAAGCCCATTTAGTTTTTCAAGAGGCTTCTAAAGCCCTCCTGCAACAAATAGAAACAGTAATTAAATTAATAAGGTCAAAAGGTGTTGGTATATTTTTTTGCACGCAAAATCCCCAGGATATACCCGCAGCAGTATTGAGTCAATTGGGTTTAAAAGTGCAACACGCCCTAAGAGCATTTACTGCTAATGATAGAAAATCCATTAAAGAAGCCGCTAACAATTATCCTGAAACTGATTTTTATACTACCGAAGACGTTTTAACATCGATGGGAATAGGGGAGGCTTTTGTAACTTGTTTAAATGAAAAAGGGATTCCTACTCCATTAGTTGTAACTTTTATGTGTCCTCCAAGTAGTAGAATGGATATCTTGAACGAAGAGGAGATAGCCCAATTAGTCAGCAAGTCAAAAATTGCCAAAAAATATAATGAGCATATAGATAGGGAAAGTGCTTACGAACTTTTGAATAAGAAATTTGAAGAAGTAGCTGCAGCACAAGCCGAGGAGACCGAAGAGACACCTAAAAATAAAGGAGAAAAATCTACTTTAGAGACTATATTGTCGAGTTCGGTTACTCGTCAAATAGGCAGAACAGCCGCTAATATTATAACACGTTCATTATTAGGTGCTTTAGGTATAGGAAGCGGCAAAAAAAGAACAAGCTGGTTTTGATATGGTAATAGGAATTGGTGGCCCAAGTAGGTCTGGGAAAAGCACATTGGCCAATTTATTAGTAACTTTTTTCAGGAAAAATGGAAAGAAAGCTATTATTTTTCACCAAGACGATTTTGTTTTTCCTGAGACTCAAATACCGAAGATAAAAGATAAAACAGACTGGGAATCCCCGGAGTCGATTGATCATGATTTACTTTTAGAAGTAGTTACTGATTTTAAGGAGCGATTTGATGTAGTAATTGTAGAGGGCTTTTTTGCATTTAATGATGCAAAACTAAATGCTCTATACGACAAAAGAATTTTTATAAAAATAGCCAAACGGACCTTTATCATCAGAAAAGCTATGGATTCTAGATGGGGATATATACCTACTTGGTATATAGACCATATTTGGAGGTCATTTTTGAAATTAAACAAGCCCTCAGCTATAAAAACTGAATATCTGCAGATATCAGGAGAAGATGAATTTGATATGAAAAAAATATT
>JANNWE010000629.1:0-24361 GCA_031414675.1 Cytophagaceae bacterium | reverse complement strand
TGTGGCTAAACGAGTAAAGTCACTATCGCTAGAAACAATACAAAAACCGTCCACTTTGCCAGTATATAAAATATCCATAGCATCAATAATTAAGGCACTATCGCTAGAGTTTTTCCCTGAAGTATAACTGTATTGTTGAATAGGTGTAATAGCATTTTCTAAAAGCACATTTTTCCACCCTGAAACCGTAGGTTTTGTCCAGTCGGCGTAAATCCTTTTAATGGTTGGTGTGCCATTTTTAGCTATTTCCTCCATCATTTCTTTAATATTTGCATACGGTACATTGTCTGCATCTATTAATACTGCCAGCCTATTATCTATTCTTCTATCTTCCATTTTTGGGGAGAGCTTGTTTGCTCTTCAGTAATAATATTAATCTTTAATAAATGAATATCAGACTAAACATTTTTTACAGAAATTCTCTGTTTTATGTCTGAATAATACAATCATGCAAAAAGCATGCTCAAAAAAAACTGAGCTGTTTCTTAACAAAAAAACCACTTAAATAATCTACTTAAGTGGTCAGTTAAAACTTTAAATAACTATTTAATTTTAGAAAAACTCGTCGGCATCATAAAAACCGACTCTACTTTTTCAACAATTTTACCAGTCTCTTCAGATGCATCGCGAACTTTTATCCATTTGGGGTCTGCCCTAAAATCATCCCACGATTTTTTGGCCGCTTCTGCGTTTTTGTGTGCTAAAAAATAAAGTAATGTAGGTTGTGCCCCATCTTTTTCAATAGTTTCAAAATACATAATATTTTGCATCCCATGGTTTTCAAATATTTTCCGCGTGTGATCCTTGAATCGAGCCACAATGTTTGGATACCTTCCTGGTAAACAATAATAGGTTCTCATTTCAAAAAGCCTGTTGGGACTATCTTCTTTAAGTTTGATTTTCTTGGTAAGTTCTGGCTTCAAAGTCATAAATTTTGACTCCACCTTGGCCACTATCTTGCCGTTTTCTTCCGATTTTTTAGCCACCTCTTTCCATTCCGGATCAGCACCAAATGCTTTCCAAGATGCTGCCCTTGCTTCTTTGCTTGGATAACCCAAAACATAATAAAGTGCATTGTTTCCTGCCGTGGTGGGCACCCAATATCCAATGTTTTGCATACCATGTTTTTCAAAAATCTTGGTAGTGTGATTGGTAAATCTTGCCAAAAGATCATCTAATTTGCCTTCATTACAATAATAGATTCGTAATTCGTAATATTGAGCAGGGACAGGTTTAGCAAAAATAGTAAATGCAATTGTAACCAAAAGAGAAATCAAAAAAATTCTTTTCATTGTAATAAATTATATTAAGATTGAATATTTTTCAAAGATAGTATTTTGTTTTAAATGATATACAAAAATATTAAATACTAAAATTAAACTCCACTATTTAATTTCCTTTTTAGCGTACCCTTTGATTATAGCGTGCTCAAATATTCGTTTTTTTATTCGTACAAATTTTCTTTAAGCATCTTCTTCTTTTATTTGCTGATTAATTTTAAATATATTGCCAAAAAATTCAAATTGAAAAATGAATAATTTTCAAATAAAAGATTTCGAAATAAAAGAAAAATCTACTTTCAAAATAAAAAATTCTTCTACCAAAGTAAAGAACTATTATTCTTCCAAAGAAGATTATGAAGCAATTTTGGCCAAACTTCAATCCGAATTAGATGACTTGCAAAGTATGATGTATGCAGATGGTCGTCATGGTGTCTTAGTGATTTTTCAAGCCATGGACGCCGCAGGCAAAGACGGTACCATGAAAGCTGTTTTTAAAAACGTAAACCCCCTGGGCTTAAGTTTTTATTCTTTTAAAAGGCCATCAGAAACTGAGCTAAACCATGATTTTATGTGGCGGTGTTTCAAGGTATTGCCAGAAAGAGGAAACGTTCAGGTTTTTAATCGTTCCTATTATGAAGAGGTCCTGGTGGTAAAGGTGCATCCCGATATTTTGACAAATTATCAAAAAATACCCAAAGCTTTAACACGAAACCCAGAGAAAGTCTGGAAAAAACGATATGAAGACATTACAAATTTTGAAAACTATTTGGCCAACAATGGTATTAAAGTTATTAAATTTTTCCTTAATGTTTCAAAAGAAGAACAAGGTAACCGTTTAATAGAGCGTATTGAAGATATCACCAAAAACTGGAAATTTGAGGAAGGAGATATAAAAGAACGAGGCCTTTGGAACGACTACCAATCTGCATATGAAGAAATGATAAACGAAACGTCAACCGACCAAAACCCGTGGTATGTTGTGCCTGCAGATGATAAAAAAAATATGCGACTATTGGTCGCCAAAATTATTTCAGAAAACCTCAGAAAACTTAATTTGAGCTATCCAGAACCTGATAGTGTTCGAAAGCAAACGCTGTTGGGATTAATAGAGACAATAAAAAAACAAAATTTGGAGTAATTTTGTGAATAAATAAACAACCCTACATTACAGTGTATGTTGGTGGATTGACAGAACTTATTTTACAAATTTTTTTCACCATGAACATGAAAAAAAACTATTTGTAACTACAATCCACAAATAGAAGAATACACTTCTAATCAAAAGTTCTAAATGGTTTATCTCTTCAAAAATTGAAAGGTTCTACAATTTAACATAAGTGTCTAATTAATTTTCTAAGAATGGTAAGCCAAAAGCATCAAACTAATTCAGTTACTTACAACTTACAGGCGTTTTTTGTTCTTATCTTTGTTGCCTGATTGCAAAAAAACAGTATTATTATTATTTTACTTTAGATATTGAACGCCAAAGATTTCCTAAAAATTTATACCGAAGATAGCTTTGTTTTGAACCTTGTTCAGTCTATTAAGCATTCTAATAGAATACACTTAAGTGGTGTTTATGGTAGCTTAGATGCAATTTTAGCCGCTTCGGTATTTGAAAACCAAAAACAAACAATCCTTTTTGTACTTCCCGACAAAGAAGATGCTCTCTACTTTTTTAATGATTTTCAAAACATCTATGGATTCGAATATCCTCATATTGCCTATTTTCCTGCTTCTTTTAAAAAACCTTATGAATACGAAGAAATAGAAAATGCAAACGTCATTCAAAGGGCCGAGCTATTAAACAAACTAAATAGCACTACCGAGCCCTTACTAATAGTTACTTATCCAGAAGCGTTGGCCGAAAAAGTAATAAGTAAAAAAACGCTATTAGCTAATACGTTAAGGATAAAAACTGGAGATACCCTAGACCTAAATTTCGTTACAGAACTTTTAATTTCCTATAATTTCGAAAAAACTGACTTTGTTTATGAGCCTGGTCAATTCGCCATTCGGGGAGGTATTTTTGATGTATATTCTTTTGCCACAGACAAGCCCTACCGAGTTGAGCTATGGGGAGACGAAATAGAAAGCATCCGCATTTTCGAATCCGAAACACAACTTTCAAGCCAGTCGATCGATTTCATAAATATCATTCCAAATATTCATGAAAAATTAAGCCTGGAAGAAACTGTTCCCATTTTTTCTTTTCTCTCAGAAAAAACTAACATTTGGATAAAAGATTATTCTTTTTCAATTGAAAGGGTAGGAGACAACCTGAAGCGAATAGAAGAAAGTTATGATCAAAAAAAAGCTATTGGTGGAGACATAAACATTTTACTAAAACCAAGTGCTAGTTTTATTGATTGTAAAACAGCTACTAATCTTTTAGAAAAGCATACAATTATTGAATTTGGAAAAAAGAATTTCTTTAAAGAGTCTCAAAAATTTAGTTTTATCTCTACATCTCAACCTTCATTTAATAAAGAGTTTAATCTATTAATTAACAATATAGCCGAAAATCAAAGCAAGGGCTACAGTTGTTTTATCAGCTCAGATTCTTTAAAACAACTCAATAGACTAGAAACTATATTCGCCGAAATAAACCCCAACATTCGCTTTCTTTCGATATATGCTAACTTTAAAGAAGGTTTTGTGGATGAGCAAAACAAAATTTTAGTTTATACAGATCATCAAATTTTTGAACGACTCAATAGATACAAGGTAAAAGAGCGATTTTCTAAATCTAAAGCTCTTACTTTAAAAGAACTAAAGTCCTTACAATCTGGCGACTATATTACTCATGTAGACTATGGAATTGGCCGTTTTGCAGGAATGGAAACAATAGATGTAGCTGGCAAAAAACAGGAGGCTATTCGGCTAATTTATAAAGACAACGACCTCTTGTTCGTAAATATACACAGTTTACACAAAATAGCGAAGTATTCCAGCAAAGAAGGTGATGCACCTACCATGAGCAAGTTGGGATCTGGGGATTGGGAAATAAAAAAATCAAGAGTTAAGCGACAGGTAAAAGACATTGCTAAAGAGCTCATTTCTCTTTATGCAAAAAGGAGAGAGGTTCATGGTTTTGCTTTTTCTCCAGACACTTACCTTCAAATAGAACTAGAATCTTCATTCATGTATGAAGACACTCCCGACCAGGCCTCTGCTACTGCCAAAGTAAAAGAAGACATGGAAAAGCCTTACCCAATGGATAGGCTAGTGTGTGGCGATGTTGGTTTTGGAAAAACAGAAGTTGCGCTTAGGGCCGCTTTTAAAGCCGTAAATGACTCTAAACAGGTTGCTATTTTGGTACCTACTACCATTTTAGCCATGCAGCACCATAGAACATTTGCCGAAAGATTGGCCAAAATGCCCGTAAATGTAGATTTTATAAATCGCTTTAAATCAACAAGCGACACCACAAAAACACTTAAAAACTTAAAAGAAGGTAAAGTTGATATATTAATTGGAACTCATAAATTATTAAATAAATCAATAGAGTTTAAAGATCTTGGCTTATTAATCATAGATGAGGAACAAAAGTTTGGAGTAAAATCTAAAGACAGAATCAAAGAACTAAAACTTAATGTTGATGTACTTACACTAACTGCCACACCCATACCCAGAACTTTGCATTTTTCACTAATGGGAGCAAGAGACCTATCGGTTATTGCTACTCCGCCGCCAAACAGACAACCAGTTACAACTCAGGTTGATGTTTTCAAAGAAGAAACTATTAGAGATGCTATCAGCTATGAACTGAGTAGGGGCGGGCAAGTGTTTTTTGTTCACAACAGAGTAAACGATATAGAATCTATTGCTAACATTATTTATAGATTAGTTCCAGATGCAAAAATTGGGGTAGCTCATGGTCAAATGGAAGGAGATAAACTTGAAAAAGTTATGATGCGTTTTATTGAAAACGAAATAAATGTATTAATTTCTACTAATATCATTGAATCGGGCTTAGACATTCCTAATGCAAACACTATCATAATCAACCAAGCTCACATGTTCGGCTTGTCTGATTTGCACCAAATGAGGGGGCGAGTAGGCAGGTCAAACAAAAAAGCATTTTGTTTTCTTTTAGTTCCTGTTGTATCTGGTCTTACAAAAGATGCCAGAAAGCGCTTAAACACATTGGAAGAATTCACAGAATTGGGTGATGGATTTAAAGTCGCCATGAGAGATTTAGATATTAGAGGTGCTGGAAATCTTTTAGGGTCCGAACAAAGTGGGTTTATTAATGATCTTGGCTATGAAATGTATCACAAAATTTTAGATGAAGCCGTTTCAGAATTAAAAGAAAAAGAATTTAAAAATCTTTTTTCAGATGAACTAACAAAAAAACAACTCCTAATTACCGACTGTCAGGTAGAAACAGACCTCCAAATATTAATTCCTGATACTTATATTAATAATATTTCTGAGCGCCTTTCCGTTTACAATAGTATTGACATAATAAAAACAGAAGAGGAATTAGAAAAATTTATGAATTCGATCATTGATAGATTCGGAAAACTTCCTATCGAAGTTGAAGAATTATTTAAAGTCGTAAAAGTGCGTTGGAAGGCTGAATTCATCGGTTTTGAAAAAATTTCCCTCAAAAATAATAACTTAAAGGGTTTTTTCGTTTCTGAAAAGCATCAAGATTATTACCAAACAGATAAGTTTGGCAAAATTCTTGATTATATTAAATTGCATCCAAAAGAATGTAGCTTAAAGCAAATAAAAGAAAAATTGATATTTATAGCCGAACATGCTCCAAATATTGATAAAGTTGGCACTTTGTTTGATAGAATTATTACATTCATAGAAGATAAGGGTATTAAGAAGTAATTTTTTAAACTATTTTTGCGAATAAAATCGCTGAAACCAAATAAATTTTAGAATGAAGAGATTAATTTTAGGTGTATCAATTCTTACACTTTCTCTTTTTGTAGCTACATCTTGTAGCAAAAGTAAAAAGACATCTAGTTTAAATCCCGGTAAAAAAAGTAGAACCACGGGTTCCGCTTATGCCAAAAAAGGGAAAGAGGGCTTTCAAGTAGCCGCATTCGCGGGTCAGCCTGCTGGCCCTAACATGGTTTTTATTGAAGGAGGTAGATTTACAATGGGCACATTAGAAGAAGATGTGACATACAGCCGCGACAATCTTGAAAGAACAGTAACTGTGGCTTCTTTTTACATGGATGAAACAGAAATTGCTAACATTGATTGGCTAGAATACCTTTTTGCGGTGCAAAAAGATTCTACACGAGAATTTTATACTTCTGCACTTCCAGATACTACTGTTTGGGCAAACGAAATGTCATTTAACGACCAGTATGTAGATCAGTATTTACGCTATCCTGGCTTTAGAAGCTTTCCTGTAGTTGGTGTATCTTGGTTGCAAGCTAACGATTACTGTAAGTGGAGATCTGGTGTTGTAAATGCAGGCCTTGCCCAAAAATATGGTGATAGCCAAGGAAAAAAGAAGGGCCTAAAACTTCCTTTCGGGAAAAAGAAAAAGGGGGGGTCTACTGGTGTTGCTGAAGTGAAACAGGCTGGGGGCAGAGTTCCAATTGAAACAGGTATAAATATTCCTGATTTTAGGCTTCCTACTGAGGCAGAATGGGAATATGCCGCAAAAGGAATGATTGGAACGCAATATATTGATGAAAACCAATCCAACCAAAGAATCTATCCTTGGGATGGCTCTGCAATGAGAAAGTCAAGAGGTAAAAATAAAGGTGATATGATGGCTAACTTTAAAAGGGGTAGGGGAGACTATGCCGGTATTGCAGGTAAACAAAACGACAAAAATATAATTACTGCTGAGGTATATTCTTTTGTTCCTAACGACTTTGGTTTATATCAAATGGCGGGTAATGTCAACGAATGGGTTTATGACCTTTACAGACCTAACTCTTACCAAGACTTCAATGACTTAAACCCGATTCGTAGAAGCGACTTCCAAGATGAAGCCAAAAACTATGACAAGGAACACTTTAACTCTTTGATTGACAACAAAATGAGAGTATTTAAGGGTGGTTCGTGGAACGATGTGGCCTATTGGCTATCTCCTGGCACAAGAAGATATATCATTCAAGACTCTTCCACAGCTTCTATTGGTTTCAGGTGTGCCATGATTTCGGTAGGACCACAAGGAAAGAAGAAACTGTAAATTTATAGAATACTTTTTTAATTATAATAGCCTTTGCTTTAATAAGCAGAGGCTATTGTAATTATAGTGAGTTCGGAACAGCCGTTTTCTAACAATACCCCCCCTGCCACCTCTAAAGTAGAGCCAGTTGTTAAAACGTCATCTACCAATGCAATTCTTTTGTTTTTAATTTTAGAACTATCAGAAAGCTCGAAAACGCCTTCCATATTTTTAAACCGTTTAAATCTGCTACCTTTTTTTGTTTGAGACTCCGTAAATGTATTTCTGATTAGCAAATTGGTATCAAATGGTACATTTAGTGCCTCTGAGAGGCCCTGGGCAAAATGATCCGCTTGATTATAACCCCTTATTTTCTGTTTGTCAATATGAAGAGGAATTCCTATAATTAAATCTATTTTTTCACTTAAATTAACACTTTTTAATTCGTTTCCGTATAATTTTCCAAGATATTCTGCCAATTCGGGCTTATTTTTGTATTTCAATGCATGCAAAATGTTTTGTACTTTGCCTTTCTTATTAAATTTGTAATAAGCAAACGTTGCGGAAACATTTAATTTGCCCCAAAACTTTCTATCTATCAAGTCGGTTTCTTGATAATGAGAGTTGGTTTTGGGTAAGCTTAATAAACATTCTAGGCACAAATGAATCTCTTGACCCTGAAGAGGGTTTTCGCATGAAACACAAAGCCTAGGAAAAAATAAGTCAAGAAGAGATTCTAAATATTTATTCATGAAACCAAAGTAGAAAAAAATGAATGTGGAAATCAAAGATAATCAAGAAATATGGAACAATTTAATTCGTTTTCTTACACAAAGCCTAGGTAAAAAGCCGAGTGATTTAAAAGCTGTGCTTTTTTTAATTGGAGTACAAGAATTAGGAAAAGGCAATATTAGATTTTCAAAAGAAGAAAAGCAAGATTTAATTCATATTGCCACATGTAAAGTATTAAGTTATGGGGGTTATTATAGTTTAGAAGGGCTTGATACCGACACGTGGCCTCATTGGAAATTAGAAAAACCATTGCCTCCATTTGATTTAATGAATCAAGAAAGCCTTTTAAAGCACTATACAATTGAATATTTTAGAACAGAAATAGGATTACATATTTAAACACCAATCAAGCCCGTATGGCTTAATTTTCAAACAATTTATTGTTTTAATTAATTTTATGAAAATTTATACTTTTAATGTCAATGGAATTCGATCGGCACTTAACAAGGGATTAGAAGAATGGATAAAGTTAGAAGACCCTGACATTTTGTGTTTTCAAGAAATAAAGATTTCTGAAACCGAGTTGGTAGAACCTATTTTTAAAGCATTGGGCTATTTTTGTTTTTGGTATCCTGCTGAAAAAAAAGGATATTCTGGTGTGGCTATCTTAAGTAAAATAAAACCTAATAATATACAATATGGATTTGGCATTCAACAATACGACTCGGAAGGAAGGGTAATAATTGCAGATTATCCCTTTTTTAGTGTCATGTGTGCTTATTTTCCTTCTGGAACAACCGGAGAAACTAGACAAGAAATCAAATTTCAATTTCTTGACGACATTTATTCTTATATTCATACTCTTGAACAAAAAAAGAAACAGCTATTTGTTTGTGGGGATGTAAATATATGTCACCATGCGATTGATATTCACAATCCAAAATCTAATGCCAATACTTCTGGTTTTCTTCCAGAAGAAAGAGCTTGGGTTGGCAAGTTTATTGAGAGTGGGTTTGTAGATTGTTTTAGGCAAAAAAATAAGTTGCCACACCAATATTCGTGGTGGTCATATAGGGCAGGGGCAAGGAGTAAAAATTTAGGTTGGCGAATAGACTATATATTTGCTAGTCAAGAAATTAGCCATAAAATTTTGAACGCCAAAATCCATGCTGCTGTTGTAATGTCAGACCATTGCCCAGTTTCGTTAGAAATAGATTTATAAATTAAACACCGCTTGTTAAATAGCAATACAACAGGCTGATTATTAATGTTTTATCAAATGAAAAACACTAAAGAAATAAATTCGCTAGTCGAAAAGATAGCAGAATATAAGAAAAAGTACTATAAAAACCTAATTTTTAAAGGCTTGTTGTTGGGATCTGGACTTGTTTTGGGCTCTTATATTTTTATTAACTTCCTAGAGTTTTTTGGTAGATTTGGATCTACTTTTAGGGCTGTTCTTTTGATAACATTTTTAATAGTTGCGACTTACACAGTGTTTTTCTTAATTCTTAAGCCCATTTTCTTTCTTCTTAAAATAAATGAACCCCTAACAGATATAAAGGCCGCAAACCAAATTGGCCAATTTTTCCCAGCAATAAAAGACAAACTTTTAAACACACTACAGTTAGCAAACTCATATTCCGATGTCGACAATGCTCTTTTAGAGGCAAGTATTGTTCAAAAAACAAAAGAATTAAAACTAGTTAAATTTGCAGATGCAGTAAATCTTAATGAAAACAAAAAATATTTAAAATACGCATTACCACCACTTATTGCAATACTTTTAATTTCCGCCATTTCTCCTTCTTTTTTTAAAAGTACTGAACGAATCGTATTTTTCAAAAAAAACTTTGTGGATCCGGCACCATTCCAATTTGAAATATTAAATGATAACCTGGAAGCAATAAAAAACGAAGATTACAACTTAAAGCTTCGTTTAATCGGAAAAGTGTTACCAGAAGATGTTTATCTGATTTATAAGGATCGTAAATTTAAGATGAATATCCAAGATCCCAGAAATTTCAACTTTACCTTTTCAAAAATTCAAGACGAAACGTCTTTTTATTTTCTGGCAGCAGGATATAAGTCTAGCTCTTATAATTTAGGATTAATATCAAGACCAAGCCTTTTGTCTTTTAATGTTTCATTAAAGTATCCAGGCTACCTAAATAAACCTTCTGAAGAATTTGATAATGTAGGCAATTTAATTGTCCCTGAAGGAACTCAGATTGAGTGGAAATTTAAAACCAATGACACAGATTCTTTAAGTGTCAAATTTGATAATTTAAATTCAATTAATGTGACCAAAGGAATTTTCACAGACTTTAGTTTCATTAAAAGGTTGCGCCAATCAGCAAACTACAACGTAAATCTTAAAAATAAATTTTCAAAAAATGCAGATAAAATTTCATATTATGTAAATGTAATTCCAGACAAATATCCTCAAATTAATATTGAACAAATAAAGGATACAACTTTATATAACTATATCGGAATTGGTGGAAACATTTCAGACGACTACGGTTTAAGTGATTTCAAATTCTACTATAGAAAAAAGAGTGAAAAAAACAGTAGTCCTTTCAAAACAGTAGATATCCCATTCAACAAAACTTCACTTTCTCAAACATTTTTTTACCAAATAAATATTGAAACTATTGGTTTAAACAAAAGCGATGCATTAGAATATTATCTACAAATATCCGACAATGACGGAGTAAACGGTCGAAAATCATCCAAAACTAACCTAATGAATTTTGAGATGCCTACTGCGCAAGAATTTGATAAAGAAATAAATAAACAAGTTAAAAAAACAGAAGATAAATTTGAAGAGCTTTTAAAAAAGTCTAAAGAATTTAAAAAAGGATTAGACGACCTTGATAAAGATCTAAAAAAGAAAACAGAATTAGATTTTCAAGACAAGAAAGAAATAAACGACCTGCTTAAGAAAAAAGAGGAATTGTTAAAAGAACTAAAAGAACTTCAAAAAGAATTAGACGACCTTAAAGACAAACAAAACAGATTTGATAAACAAAGCCCTCAATTACTAGAAAAAATGGAAATGCTTCAAAAGCTTATGAACGAACTTCTGAAAAACGAAGAGAACAAAAGCTTGGAAGAAATGAAAAAAATGTTGGAGGAACAGTTAGATGAAAAATCATTAGATAAATTGAATGATATTAAAAAATCAGAAAGAAACCTGGAAAAAAATATTGATAGAACCCTAAGTCTTTTTAAAAATCTCCAGCTAAAACAAAAAGTAGAAGAGGCGGTTAAAGAATTAGAAAAACTTGCCGAAAAACAAGAAGCACTTGCTGAAAAAACCGAAAATGACAAAGAGGCACAGAAGGAAGAATTAAAAAAAGAGCAAGAAAAACTAAAAAAAGAATTTGAAGAAAAGAAAGAAAAAATGAAAGACATCGAAAAAATGAGCAAAGAGCTCAAAAAAGATGTAGATACACAAAAAGACAAACAGGAAGAAATAGATAAAGAACAAGAAAAAGCAAAAAAAGAAATTGAAAAAGAAGATAAGGCCGAAGCAGCTAAGGCTCAAAAAAAAGCAGCAAAATCAATGAAAAAAATGGCTGAAGAAATGTCTGACCAAATGAAAGGTGCAGAAATGAAACAACTGGACTTAGACATAGATGCCCTTAGAGATATTCTTGAAAACCTTGTAAAGATATCCTTTGATCAAGAAAAAGTAATGAAGGGATTTAAATCTATATCCGTTTCAGACCCAAAGTTTATTTCCCTTTCACAAGAACAACTCAAAATTGCAGATGACTCAAAAGTAATTGAAGATAGTTTATATTCCTTAGCAAAAAAAGTAATGCAAATCGAAGCCTTCGTGACAACCGAAGTAACTGAAATGAAAAATCAAATTGACGAATCTGTTAAATATATTAGAGAAAGAAAGTTGCCACAAAGCGCCTCGAAACAACAATTTGCAATGACTTCTATGAATAACCTTGCTCTTTTATTAAGCGATACATTTAAACAAATGCAGCAAATGATGGCAATGGCCATGCCTGGTTCAGGAAAGGGTGGAAAAAAGGGCGAAAATCCGATGCCTGGTCTTGGTGAACAACAAAAAGAAATAAATAAAAAAGTTCAAGGCTTGGGCTCGGAAGGAAAAAGCGGAAAACAAATGTCTGAAGAATTAGCAAAAATTGCAAATGAACAAAGCAAAGTCAGAAAACAAATTAAAGATTTGCAGGATAAGTTAAATGGAACAGAAGAGGGCAAAAAACTCGGAAACGAACTAAAAGAAATACAGAAAGAAATGGACAAATCAGAAAATGATTTGGTAAACAAACGCGTGAATCCAACTTTAATAAAAAGGCAACAAGACATAGAAACAAGACTATTGGAAGCCGAAAAAGCCATAAAGGAACAGGAATTAGATCCAAAAAGAAAATCAAATTCTGGGATAACTTTTAACAGAGTTAGCCCTCCAGACCTCGAAAAATTCAAAAAAGAAAATGAAAAACAATT
The DNA here is from genome assembly GCA_031414675.1 of Cytophagaceae bacterium. Lineage (GTDB taxonomy): Bacteria > Bacteroidota > Bacteroidia > Cytophagales > Spirosomataceae > Leadbetterella. The sequence continues at coordinate 11,698 of JANNWE010000629.1, read as the reverse complement.
GGAACTAATTAGAACAACACCTCCAAACTTTACGCCTTTTTATAAAAAACAAACAGACAACTATTTTAAAAGAATAAATAAATAAAGTTTCACGTGAAACTCAGATGGATTGTTTCACGTGGAACACAAAAAACATATGTTTGAAAATTACGACGTTATAGTGGTTGGTGCGGGACACGCCGGGTGTGAAGCAGCACACGCAGCAGCCACAATGGGATCAAAAGTTCTGTTGATAACAATGAACCTCCAAACAATTGCTCAAATGTCATGCAATCCAGCTATGGGTGGTGTTGCCAAAGGACAAATAGTAAGGGAAATAGACGCATTAGGAGGAATATCTGGAATCATTAGTGATGAAACAATGATACAATTTAGAATGCTCAACCGATCAAAAGGACCTGCAATGTGGTCACCTAGATGCCAATCCGACCGCATGGAATTCGCACTAAACTGGCGAGAAAAACTTGAAAATAATCTAAATGTAAGTTTCTGGCAAGAAATGGTAACGTCATTAATAATAAATAATGGTACAGTTACTGGAATAAAAACAGCACTTGGCTTAGAAATAAAAGCTAAATCTGTTATCTTAACAAACGGTACATTCTTAAATGGAAAAATACATATTGGCGAAAAAAATTTTGGTGGAGGACGGACGGGTGAATCGGCAGCGTTTGGTATAACTGAACAATTAACTGCTATAGGATTTGAATCGGGAAGAATGAAAACTGGTACCCCTCCAAGGGTAGATAGTAGAACTGTCAACTATATCGCCATGGAAGAACAAAAGGGAGATGAAAAACCAGAAAAGTTTTCATACACCGAAACACCACATTTAATAAACCAAAACTCATGTTGGATAACCTACACAAATTTAGAAGTACACAATGAACTACGAAAAGGATTTGATAAATCCCCTATGTTTAATGGAAGAATACATGGCTTAGGTCCAAGATATTGTCCATCAGTTGAAGACAAAATAAATAGATTCGCTGACAAAGACAGTCACCAAATATTTTTGGAACCCGAAGGCAGAACAACAATTGAAATGTATGTTAACGGATTCTCAACATCTTTGCCTGAAGACATTCAATATAAAGCATTGAAAAAAATACCTGGATTCGAAAATATTAAAATGCTAAGACCAGGATACGCAATAGAATACGATTATTTCCCTCCAACACAATTAAAACTTAATTTAGAAACTCACTTAATACAAAATTTATTTTTTGCTGGTCAAATTAATGGAACGACTGGTTACGAAGAAGCGGCAGCTCAAGGTTTAATGGCTGGAATTAATGCTCACAGAAAAATAAATGAACAAGAAGAATTCGTCTTGAAAAGAAACGAAGCCTACATAGGAGTTCTCATTGATGATCTTGTAAATAAGGGTACAGACGAGCCATATAGAATGTTTACATCCAGGGCTGAATTTAGAACTATACTCAGACAAGATAATGCGGATATTCGGTTAACCAAAAAAGGACATGAAATTGGATTGGCTTCAAATATACGTTTAAAAAATGTTATTAATAAAATAGAAAAAACAGAAGAATTGTTTGCTATTTTATCCACAATAAAAATTAATCCTGAGGAAATTAATCCTTTTTTAGACAACAACAAATCAGCCAATATAAGAGAAAAAACAACCATATATAGTTTATTAAAAAGACCCGAGATAAGTCTAACAAATTTAATTGTTGAAAACTCTACTTTAAATAGTTATACAAAAAACCTTACAACAGAAGTAATAGAACAAACCGAGATAAAAGTAAAATATGAAAGATATATAGAAAAGGAACTTTTAATGGCTGAAAAACTTTCGAAGTTTGATGATTTAAAAATCAATCCAGATTTTGAATATGAAAAACTAAAATCAATTTCTATAGAAGCCAGACAAAAACTTAAAAAGATAAAACCCCAAACGCTTGGCCAAGCGTCAAGAATAAGCGGCGTTTCCCCTTCAGATATTTCCGTATTAATGATTCACCTAGGACGATGAGATACCTATTAATTTACTTACCAATATTTCTATTGTTTTCATGCGCTCAATTCGTTCCTCCAACAGGAGGAGAAAACGACAAAATACCACCAGAACTAATAAAATCATCTCCTTTGAATAAATCAAAAAATTTTAATGAAAAAAACATACTATTGACTTTCAACGAATATTTAGACATAACATCTTTAAAACAAGAACTTTTAATAACCCCAGAGCCAAAATCATTATATAACGTAAAATTAAAAGACAAAACCATAAAAATAACATTCGAAGAAAAATTAGATACTAATACTACTTACACTTTTAATTTTCGAAATGGGATAAAAGATCTAAATGAAAAAAATCCGGCAAAAAATTTAAAAATAGTATTAAGTACAGGATCAAAAATAGATTCATTAAGTTTAGGAGGAACAATAACAGACATTCAAACGAAAAATCCCGTTTTAGAAGCAATAGTGGGATTATATTCTACCAAAGATACTATTTCAATATTAAAAAGAAAACCAAACTATTTTACAAAAACAGATTCTTCCGGTAAATACCAATTCGAAAACATTAAAAATAATAAATACATAATATTAGCATTTACAGACAAAAACCAAAATTTAATTTATGATGCCAAAACAGAAGCCATCGGATTTTTAAAAGACACTATCACCTTAGATTCAAACTTGGTCAATATTAATTTAGAAATATATAAAGCAAACTATTCTAAAAACAAAATAAAAAGAGGTATTAGCCGTGAAAATAGTTTCGTGGTTCAATTAGACAAGGAAATAATAAATGCTAAAATAATATTTCAAGAAACGAAAGACAGTTTAGACTATACTTTTAATACAAATAGTGTGTCTTTTTTCAAAATTAAACCCATGTCAAAAGATACAATTTATGCCAATCTAATAGTTACTGATTCTTTAAATACAACAGATACACTCCAACAAAAAATATATTTTACTCCCGTCAACAACAATAACAAAAAAAAGGTATTACAAAATATGACTATAACAACCAATATTAAAAATGGAGAAAATTTAAATTCTAAAATACGTTATGATATTAAATTTGAATATCCAATCACAAAATTTGATACGTCAAAAATAATATTTAAAACAGATACACTAAAAATAGAAAAACCTATATTTGAATTTAAAAATAGTACTAATCTTCAAATACTTATAAACACCAAAGCAAAGAAACAAATAGAATTATATTTTCCTTCAAATACTATAATAAATTATAAAGGAGATACTAACTCAATATTCTACATTAAAAATTATATCTTATTAAAAGAAAATCTAGGACTCATAGCAGGAATTACAAAAGACAAAAAAGGTACTAAAATCGTACAATTACTAAATGCTGAAACTAATGAAATTATATATCAACAAATAACGAAAGATAAATATCAATTTAATGATCTGATTCCTGGCTCGTATTTAATTAAGCTTATTTACGATGAAAACGAAAATGGTATTTGGGACCCAGGAAATATTACTACAAGCAAACAACCAGAAAAAATTAGTTTAAGAAAAGAAGTAATAAGAGTTAGAGCAAATTTCGAAATAAAAGATATAGAATTAAATTAAATGTTGATAAGTACGTTTATAAGTAGCAAATTCGGTGTAAAACCTTTAAATTAAATAAGAAAAATAAACAGTTATAAACATTAAACTTATACTTAAATATAAATAAAAGAATAAGTCACATGTAATCTATTTTTATTAACAATAAATAAACAAAATAAATAATACATTAAAAAATAAATATTAACACGCATCTTATTAACACAAAAATATAAAACACTATAAATTAAACTTTTAAATGTTGACAAATGTCAATCTTATCAACAATAAATCTTTAGTAATAAACAACAGTAACTCAAAATAAAAAGTATTAACATAACAACACACATATAAAAAGATAACAAAATAATTATATATAATTCTTATTTATTTTATTTATGAAAAGGCAAATACTAATCACAATTATTTTAATACTGGGCTCTTTTTATGTTTTTTCCCAAGACATAGATTTGGCTAATGCATATTATAAACAAGGCGAGTTTGACAAAGCTGCGGAATTATATAAAAAGTTGAGTAACAATAAGGATATAGCAAGACAGATTTATCCTAATTACCTCAATACCTTGTATAAATTGAAAGATTTTAGTACAGCTGAAAAATTTATAAAGAATCAAATTAAATACAACGATAATGTAATTGTTTATAAAGCTGATTATGCTCAAATGTTGGAATTTTCAGGGAAACCAGAATTAGCAGCTAAGGAGTTTGATAATTTAATTGATTATGCTTCAAAAATAGATGCATATGTTTATGAGATGCAAAATTATTTTTTTAAAAATAATAAATTAGATATGGCCGTCAAACTACTTTTAGAGTCCAGAGTTAAAAGTAAAGATCCAGTAAAACATGATACTCAGCTTGCCAGAGTTTATTTGTATTTAGATCAAAAAAACAAAATGTTGGAAGAAGTTCTTGGGTATGGACAAAGAAGTAAAAATTTTAATTACGTTCAAGCCACTATTCAAGACAACATTAAAGACGAAGATGAAATAGAAATGCTTGAAAAAATGTTGTATGGCCTAATTCAACAATATCCCAATGAAACCTTTTATACAGAAATTTTAATTTGGCATTTTATACAGAAATCAGATTATGCTCGTGCTTTTATTCAAACAAGAGCATTAGATAAGCGGCAAAAATTGGGGGGCTTTAAAGTATTTGAGATAGCGGGTTTGGCTTTTGAAGCGAAAGATTACAAAAATGCTGTTAAAATGTATCAGTATATTATGGATGAATATCCGAAAGGAGATTTTTATCCATTTGCAAGAAGATGGCTCATTCAAAGCAAAGAAGAGATAGTGAAAACTACTTTTCCTATCGATATGGAGCAAATAAAGTCCTTAATAAATCAATACAGTTTAATGATAGCTGAGATAGGAGTAAACCAATCTACTGTTGATGCACAAAGAAATATGGCATTACTAAATGCTTTTTATCTCAATGATCAAACAAAAGCAATTGAAATTTTAAATAAAGCAATTATTGCATCCGGTAACAATTTGAGATTTATAGATCAATGTAAATTAGATTTAGGAGATATTTATATTTTAAAAAATGAATCATGGGAATCCACCTTACTATATATGCAAGTAGAGAAATCACAAAAAGAAGAACCCCTGGGCGAAATTGCAAAGTTAAAAAATGCTCGGCTTCAATATTATACCGGACAATTTGCACTTTCTAAAGACATTTTGGATATTTTAAAAAAAGCAACGACTCGTGAAATCGCCAATGATGCTATGCAGTTAAGTTTGCTTATTCAAGACAATACTGGACTAGATACTTCTGAAGTAGCAATGGCCGAGTTTTCCAAAGTTGATCTATTAATTTTCCAAAACAAATTTGAAGAAAGTATTGAGGCATTAAGTGGATTGTTTGATAAATATAAAACACACAGTTTGGCGGATGAAATACTCTGGTTAAAAGCAAACACGTTATTAAAAATTAACAGGATAGCTGAAGCAACAAAAGATTTAGAAAGTATTTTAGATAACTATAAATATGACATTTTAGCTGATGATGCCCTGTTTTTATTAGCAAAAATAACCTATGAGAATCTGAACGACAAAACCAAAGCAATGGACTTATATAAAAGATTATTAAAAGATTATCCAGGAAGTATTTATGGTGCCCAAGCTAGAATAAAATTCAGAGAATTACGTGGAGATTTTATTAATTAGTTGATAACAAATTACTTATGTCACAAAGATTATTAAAATAAGAGATTATTCTTAGTATAAACGAAATACTTAGTAATCTTTTAAAAATAAAAACACACTTTATTTTCTTCATTTTTTCTGGCTACCAAAAAAAGCAAAAAACTACACAATTAAATTTACTTTATTATCTTTGAAAAACAATATCTTTAAAGCAGTGTATTTATTTAGAAAACAGATCATTTGTGTTTTATTTATTCTGAATGGTTTGAATGCTTCAGGACAAAAAACAGGGTGTCTAGAAATCAAATCATCCTCGTTTTTTAACAATATAAAAGAGAATGAATTGGAAAAAACATATGATAAAAATGGTAATTTATTAGTATATACTGAAACTAATTTTTCAAACAATATAAAATCATATTCAAAAAAAACAGAAAATGAATATGATTATAAAAACCGATTAATTAAGACCATTTCATATATTAACGATAAAGAAATTAACCGAAATACGAGGCAATATGACTCTCCAGATTTTTTGGTAAAAGAATCAATAAATCAAAATAGCCAAACGATAACTATAAATAAAAATAATATAACCGAAAAAATTTATTTGGATGAAAATGGAAAACAAACAGCAAAAGAAATCACCCAAGTGAATCTTGCTGGAAATGTAATAAAAAAGACCGTTTTTGATGATAAAAACAATGCAATTTCAGAGATAAGCAAAATATTTGATAAGGAAGAAAAATTAATAGAATCAGTTAACGATGATATTGCGGCTAAAATTAAAATCAAAACTCAATTTGAGTATAATTCAGAAGGAAGTGTTCTAAAAGAGATTGAGCTTCTTAATGACGCATTAAATTATTTCACACTGAATCAATATCAAGAAAATCGAATATCAAAAAAAACTAAATTCAATAAACAATCACAAATCGAATACCAAATGGAATACCAATATAATGAAATGGGAAAACTTACTGAAGAAAAATATTTTTATAAAAGCGAATTAATTTCTACAAAGAAATATTCTTTTGATGCCCAGAATATGAAAATCTTAGAAACCGATATGAATAAAGATAACAAAATAACAAGACAAATTTTTTTCGAATATAAAAAGTGCAATTAGCCACAATGACCAATTTAGATTACATCAGTGAAATAGAAAAATTAAAAAAGCAAAAGAACGCTATTATTTTAGCACACTACTACCAAACAGCAGACATTCAAGATGTAGCAGACTATATTGGCGACAGCCTTGGGCTTTCTCAAGAAGCAGCCAAAACAAAGTCCGACCTCATAGTGTTTGCGGGAGTAAAGTTTATGGCTGAAACAGCAAAGATTCTTTCTCCAAACAAGAAAGTAGTTTTGCCAGATCTTAACGCAGGATGTTCTTTGGAAGAATCGGCTCCAGCGGACAAATTTTTAGCCTTTAAGGCCCAACACCCAGGAGCCGTTGTAATATCGTATGTAAACTGTTCTGCAGAGCTTAAAACACTAAGTGACATAGTATGTACCAGCACAAATGCTATTAAAATTGTTGAGAGCATTCCTGTTGAAAAACAAATCATTTTTGCACCTGACAAAAACTTAGGTGGATATATTAATAGGGTAACGGGTCGTAATATGATACTTTGGGATGGAGCATGTATGGTTCACGAAGCATTTTCTGCTAGGATGCTAAAAGATATGAAGACAAAGTTTCCTAATGCTACAGTAATAGCACATCCCGAATCAGAAAAATCTGTTTTAGAACATGCTCAATATATTGGTTCTACCACAGGATTGTTGAAATATACTATTAACAATCCTGCAACAGAGTTTATAGTAGCCACCGAATCGGGTATATTACATCAAATGCGAAAGGCCTCTCCCAACAAAGTGTTTCACGTGGCACCAACGTCTAAAAATGGCCGGGCATGTCATGCTTGTTCCGACTGCCCACATATGAAATTAAACACATTAGAAAAATTATATAATTGTCTAAAAAACGAATCCCCAGAAATAATACTTCCAGATCGAATCATTAACGAAGCAAGAAGATCAATAGATCGAATGTTAGAGATTTCGGCTAGATTTGGATTGTAAAAAACCCAAAAAAAATGGTTGACGATAAATTACAACTTAAAAACATCCTCTTTATTGACATAGAAACTGTGTCGCTTACAAAAGAATTGGAGGAATTGCCCCTAAGACTTCAAGAACACTGGAAAAAGAAAGCAAGTCGTTTAAAAAATGAAGAAGAACTATCCCCAGAAAAATTATATTTTGATCGTGCGGCCATTTATGCTGAATTTGGGAAGGTTATATGTATTGGGGTAGGCGGCTTTTATGAACAAGAAACCAAGTTTAAAGCTAAAACCTTGACATACGGCGATGAAAAAGAGCTTCTATTAAATTTTAAAAAATTGGTAGAAGATCATTCCGCCAAAGGAAACCTTATACTTTGTGCTCATAATGGTCGCGAGTTTGATTTTCCCTATTTGTGCCGAAGAATGCTCATCAATGGAATAAAATTACCGTCTGTATTAGATATAACTGGCAAAAAGCCATGGGAAGTATTACACATAGACACTTTAGAATTCTGGAAATTTGGTGATTACAAAAATTTCACATCATTAGATTTGCTTTCTTCGGTTTTCGAAATCCCAGGTTCTAAAAGTCTAATGGACGGTTCAGAAGTAAACACCAATTTCTATCTTCAAAACAACACACAAAAAATTGCCGAATATTGCCGTGAAGACGTAATTGTACTTGCTCAGCTGTATCTAAAACTTAATGGCAAAGAGATTTTGAATAATGATGATTTGCTAAGACTTTAAAAAAAATCTTATTTCTAAAAAATGGGCAGTTAAAAACAAAGGCACTTAATATTTAAAGAATTGGTAAACCAAAAGCCTGTAGGGTTGTAATAATATCCTTCAAAAAAGGTAAAAGGGTTTTAAATTCAAGAAAAAGAGAATATCAATAAGTAAAATCTACATTTAAGCCCCATCACACACACATCTAATTTTATTTGAATTTTCACGTCTTATTTATCTTAATTATAAAACAACACACAAAAACAGAACTTTTTTAATAATTAATTTGAATATTCTGTGAAAAAAATTGTCAAATTGTTTTGAGGAATCAAAACTTATTCTTACATTTTAAACGATTTTCTTCTTTTTAATTTTTCTTTTCGATTTTTTAGTATTTTGATTATTAAATTATTAAACAAAACTCTTATGAAATCACATCACAAAAACCTTATCATTCTTTTAATTTTTTTAATTTTTTCTAGCTCTTGTTCCAACATTTCATCCGGTAAAATAGATGAAGAAAAAGAAAAAGAAGCAATAATGAAAGTTATTCAAGCCGAAACAGATTGTTTTTTTAAAAGAGATTACAAGTGTTGGCAAGAGCAGTTTACTCACAGCGACTATTCTTATCAAGCCTGGAGTAATGCAGACGGCACATTTGATGCAAGTGTAGGCTGGGAAAGCATAGAAAGAAATTTGGGCAAATTTATTAAGGAGAATCCTGCTGAAAAGGAGGAAACTGGCTCAAGCCACCCTAAAATAGTTAGAAAAAATGTTAAAGTGAAGTTTTATGGAAACTATGCGGCCCATTTGACCTGGGATCAATATAATAGTGATAGAACCCAAAAATATTATCTTCACTCAAAGGAGGTAAGGTTAATGGAAAAAATTGAAAATAATTGGAAAATCGTGAATGTTTCCGCCTTTTGGAATTATAAAAATAAAATTGCGATGGATGCAATATAATCGTTGATATTTAAGAAATATTTTAATTCAAAAAGAGTCTTGATTAACAAGGGCTGACAATCACTATTAACAATATTTATGACCCAATTTAATTTTGCTTTAAAAAACGAAAAAGACAACCTAAGTTTTCACAAGGCCAAATACGTTTTAGTTATTGAACTCATAAATACTGCAAAATAAATCAGCAGGTCGATTTTTTATAAAATCATTTGATAATTCATTTCTATTTAGATCTCTTAAACCAATAATAAACAGGTATTCCAAGAGCAACTATACCCAAGCCAGGATAGGTGAATTGTGGTTTTTCTTTCACTAAAATTAAAACAATGATTGAAGCCACAACAACATATATCATTGGTATAATTGGATAACCAGGGGCTTTTATTGGGCGTTCGGCATTCGGCATTTTTTTTCGTAAAATGAATATTCCATAAATAGTAAATGCATAAAATAAAATAACTACACCCATAAGATAGTCTAGCAAATCACCATATTTACCCGTTAAACATAAAAAACAAGCCCAAAAGCACTGCCACCAAAGGGCATTTTGTGGCACTCCCGCATCATTTAGATGCCCAAAGTTTTTAAAAAACAAGCCGTCTTTGGCCATGGTATAATATACTCTAGCACCAGATAAAATAAGACCATTGTTACAACCAAAAGTTGAAATCATAATTAATACAGCAACAATAATAGAGAAGCCTTGTCCACCTATTACTTGGGCGGCCGCAGCGGCTACACGGTCTTCAGAAGCGAATTGAATACCTCTACTTAGAGCATCCAAACCATTTGGATCTCCTTTTAATGGTAAAATACATAGATATACAATATTCAACAAAAGATAAAGTGCGGTTACTAAAAAGGTTCCAATAATCATTCCTCTTGGAATTGTCTTTTCGGCATTAACAACTTCATCTCCAGCAAAAGTGAGACCGTTCCAAGCATCACTCGAAAACAAAGTTCCAACCTGGGTTACTCCTAAAGCTAAAATGATTCCAAATGCCCCAATGCCTGTAACAATCCATTGGTCGTCAACTTTGGAGGTAGTAGAAGCATCAAAAAGATGAGTAAAGTTTTGAGAAACAACATCTGCATTAGCACCTAAAAGAAATCCTAAAATTATTATCATTGCTATTGCGGCCAGTTTGGTAGTACTGAAAACATTCTGAATAATTTTACCCTCTTTCACCCCTCTGGTATTGGCAAATGTCAGCAATGCAATGCTTATCATTGCCAACAGTCGCTGAGAAGTAAGTTTAAAACTAGTGTCCCCAAAAGTAAAAATCTCGATTTTGTCACTGATAATTTCAGGAAAAAGCACACCGGTATATTTAGCAAAAGCAACGGCAACAGCTGCGATGGTGCCAGTTTGAATAACTGCAAAAAATGACCATCCATATAGAAAACCAGTTAGTTTGCCATAGGCCTTTTGAAGGAAAACATATTGTCCACCCGCTTGTGGAAACATGGAGGTAAGTTCGCCATAACACAAAGCCCCAACCATTGTGAGTAGGCCAGCTAAAAGCCAGGAAGCCAATAACCAACCGGTTGAACCTACCTGCCTAGCGACATCGGCACTTACTATAAAAATTCCAGAACCAATCATTGATCCGGATACAAGCATTACAGCATCGTATAAGCGGATTTCTTTTTTAAAATTTGCCAATTAATATGTTATTTAAGATTTTGTTTATTTTAATAAGGTTTAAAGTTCAATTCTTGGCTAATTTGCTATGCCAATAACCGTAGGAAAAGTATATAACTAAACCAATGCTCATCCAAAAAATAAACATTAGCCAGTTTGTCCAACCGAGCTCAGTCATTAAATACAAATTCGTCAGAATTCCCAAAACAGGCAACAACGAAAAGTTGTGAATAAAACTTAAAACAGTTAGAAGGCCAAAAACAATCCAGAAAACAAAAAGTAATGGCTTGGCTTCTAAGTGAATCATAATATCACCTTGCGAATAAGTTAAATATAGGGAAATTAGCATCAAAAGACCACATAGATATTTAGCATTTATATACGGAATCTTGAACTTTGCGTTTTTACTCAAGCCCATAGTATCTAAATATAGCACTCCAGCACAAACTAAAATAAATGCAAAGAATGTTCCCACACTAGTTAAATCTACAAAGAAACTCATTTTGAAAAACAAAGACGGAACAGCAACTAAAATACCCGTTATA